>CAZKKX010000044.1:0-17169 GCA_964553505.1 uncultured Eubacteriales bacterium
AAAGAGCTGTAGGAACAGAAGTTTTTGAAAGCCTTACACCTGCACAGCAGGTAATCAAAATCGTAAATGAGGAAATGACCCAACTGATGGGTGGGATTCAAAGTAAATTAACTTTTTCTTCAAAAGGACTTTCGGTTATTTTGATGGTAGGTCTTCAGGGAACCGGTAAAACCACTACTTGTGGTAAATTGGCTTTACATCTGAAAAAAATGAATAAAAACCCTATTTTAGCTGCGTGTGATGTATATCGACCTGCTGCTGTCGATCAACTTAGAATTGTCGGAGAAAAGGCGGGAGTGCCGGTTTTCACCATGCCGCAGGGTGCCAGGGCAGAGGAAATTGCAGAAAATGCGTTTAAAACTGCACAGGAAAAGGGACATGATGTACTCATTATTGATACATCCGGACGCCTTCATATCGATAACGAACTGATGGATGAGTTAGATCGGATAAAAGCATGTGTAATGCCCCATGAGATTCTGTTGGTAGTAGATGCCATGACTGGTCAGGATGCAGTAAATGCAGCAGAGGGTTTTAATGAAAAGCTTGGTATCGACGGTATTATTATGACCAAGCTGGATGGTGATACAAGAGGCGGAGCCGCATTATCCGTAAAAGAAGTTACCGGAAAACCCATAAAATTTATAGGTGTGGGAGAAAAAACAGATGCATTGGAACCTTTCTATCCGGATCGAATGGCATCACGAATACTCGGAATGGGGGATGTTCTGAGTCTGATAGAAAAGGCTCAAGAGAGTTATGATGATAAGAAAGCCAAAGAGCTTGAAAAAAGAATAAAAAACCAAGATTTTAATCTGGAGGATTTTTTAGAGCAGCTTCAACAAATGAAGAATATGGGGTCTATGAATCAGATTTTAGAGATGATACCCGGTATGAATAAGAAAGCCCTTGGCGGCTTGCAGTTTGATGAAAAAGAAATCGTCCATATTGAAGCCATCATTAATTCCATGACAAAAAAGGAGAGAATAAATCCTTCGATTATTAACGGAAGCAGAAGAAAGAGGATTGCATCGGGCTGCGGAATGCCTGTCAGTAAAGTGAATAATGTTCTCAAACAATTTGAACAGACAAAGAAAATGATGAAACAATTCTCAAGTATGGGCAAAATAAAGAAAAAAGGAAAATTAGGAGGATTTCCGCCTTTTATGTAATAATTATAGTAAAACAGATTAAATTCAAAGAATTTAATATATATTCAAATAATCGTATCTTTCAAAGGAGGTGAAAAAAATGGCAGTAAAAATCAGATTAAAGAGAATGGGAGCAAAGAAAAAACCTTTTTATCGTTTAGTGGTTGCAGATTCCCGTTCGCCAAGAGACGGTAGATTTATTGAAGAAATTGGTTACTATAATCCTGTTTCTGAACCTGTTGAAATAAAAATCGATGATGACAAGGCTGTAAAATGGCTAAAAACAGGAGCAATGCCTACAGATACCGTTAAAGATTTATTTTACAAACATGGTGTATACCAAAAACTGGAGGGCGTTGACCAAGAATAGTTTTTCAAGAGGTGTAAATAGATGGTAGAATTAGTAGAAACGATCGCCAAAGCATTGGTGGATCATCCCAATGATGTTTATGTGAATGAAGTAGAAGGCAGACAGTCGATTATTATTGAGTTGAAAGTTGCACCAGAAGATATGGGAAAAGTAATTGGCAAACAAGGTAGAATTGCAAAAGCAATAAGAACTGTTGTAAAGGCTGCGGCAAGTAAAGATAACAAAAGAGTTGTCGTTGAAATAATTCAATAGCTTTATAACAAAAGTGTTTTGCCCATCTATAAGGTATGGTCTATGATGGGCATTATACTTCTATTAAACCTATATCTTAAGCTTTTGGGTTGGTGATATTATGGTAGAACAGTTTAATATTGGGCAGATTGTAAATGTCGTAGGAATAAAGGGTGAATTGAGAGTTTAT
Organism: uncultured Eubacteriales bacterium; assembly: GCA_964553505.1. Classification (GTDB taxonomy): domain Bacteria; phylum Bacillota; class Clostridia; order Peptostreptococcales; family JAAYPU01; genus JAENZQ01. Next base: position 1,943 of record CAZKKX010000044.1, read on the forward strand.
CCTCTTACGGATTACAAAGAGCGGTTTGAGGAAATAGAGTCTGTTATAATTCAAGAACAGAATTATGAGATTGAAAATGTTAGATATCATAAAGGGTTGGTCATTTTAAAGCTTAAAGGTATAGATAATCGGAATATAGCTGAAAATTATAAGATGAACTATGTTAAAATTGACAGAAAAGATGCCAGAGTACTACCGGAGGATACTTATTATGTAGCGGATCTGGTAGGCTGTGAGGTTTATACCACCGAAGGGGAATATATTGGTGTTTTAATAGATGTTATTCAGAATTCTGCCCAGGATCTATATGAGGTAGAGACACAAGAGTCCAAACAAGTTCTCATTCCGGCAGTTAATGAGTTTATAAAAGAAGTTGATGTAGAAAAACATCTGATAAAAGTTCGATTAATAGAAGGAATGATGGATATATGAATATCGATGTTCTTACACTTTTCCCGGAAATGTTGGAGGCCGTGTTGAATACAAGCATCATCGGCAGAGCTCAGGCGAAAGGGCTTATCACCGTTAATTTAATTAATATAAGGGATTTCAGTGAGAATAAGCATAAAAGTGTTGACGATTATCCTTTCGGAGGAGGCTTGGGAATGGTTATGCAGGCACAGCCTGTATTTTCGGCAATGAAGAGTTTAAAAACCCAAGGTGCCCGGAGAATATATTTCTCTCCAAAAGGTAATCACTTTACTCAAGATACAGCAAAAGAGCTGATACAAGAAGACCATCTTATATTACTGTGTGGGCATTATGAGGGCATCGATCAAAGAATTATTGACTATTGGATAACGGATGAGATTTCTATTGGGGATTATATATTGACCGGAGGTGAGATTCCGGCAATGGTACTGATAGATGCTGTTGCCCGAATGATCCCCGGAGTACTGAGCAGTAAGATGGTTTATGAAAATGAATCTATTTATTCAGGTTTGTTGGAGTGTCCTCATTATACCCGACCGAGAGAATATGAAGGAATGAAAGTACCTGAAGTTCTTATATCAGGAAATCATGGAAAAATAGAAGAGTGGCAGTATTTGAAATCTCTCGCGATAACTAAAGAAAGAAGAAAAGATCTTTTTGAAAAATATTTAAAAAAGAGAAATGAATTACCTGAAAAAAAGCAAAAAGAAATTAAAACCTTTCTTGGTAATGGAAACGGTAAAAATGATAAATAGTTGTACTTGTATAAAAAAATCATCTGTGGTATAATTTATCCGGTGTAAACGGGCGGTCCTCTGGATTTATAAGGGTCTATGAACGTCTATGAAGAAAGGAGGAATTTAGAATGAATGTAATTCAGGCAATAGAACAGGAGTATTTAAAAAAGGATATACCAAGATTCAAAGTAGGCGATACTGTTAAAGTGCACCTTAAGATCAAAGAAGGCAATAGAGAAAGAGTCCAGATTTTTGAAGGATTTGTGCTTAAAAGGCAAAATGGCGGTTTAGGCGAATCATTTACAGTTCGCAGAATTGCGTCAGGAGTCGGGGTGGAAAAAACGTTTCCTGTTCACTCTCCCAAGATCGATAAAATTGAACTTGTGAAAGAAGGTAAAGTTAGAAGAGCTAAGCTAAACTACATGCGTGAAAGAAGAGGCAAAGCTGCTAAAATTAAATCCAAATAAAAATAGAGGGACTGGAAACAGTCCCTTTACATTTCAATTTACAATGGAGAATTGACAATGATTCTCATGAATTGTTCAAAATGGAGGTGGTTGCATGGAAAACATCAATTGGTATCCTGGACATATGAAGAAAACCAAGGAATTAATCAAAGAAAACCTAAAATTAGTAAACGCTGTCATTGAAGTCCTTGATGCAAGATTGCCTATTTCCAGCAGTAACCCTGTAATAGACGAATTGGTTAAAAATAAAATAAGAATAGTGCTTTTAAATAAATATGACTTATCCGATTCCGCAATCACTGAAAGATGGATACAGACATATCGGAAAAAAGGAATTACGGCGATACCGATGAATTCAGCTAACGGCGATGGGTTGAAACAATTAATACATATTTTAGATATGATAAATGAACGAATAAATGATAAAGGTGGACGAGTCAGACCTTTAAGAGTTATGATTGTAGGAATTCCTAATGTAGGAAAATCTTCTTTAATCAACAGATTTGCAGGTAAAAGAAGTGCAAGAATCGGAAATAAACCCGGGGTCACGCGCGGGAAACAGTGGATCAGTATAAAGGGGAATATTCAACTTCTTGACACACCGGGAATCTTATGGCCCAAATTCGAGGATCAACAGATTGCTGTTAGACTTGCTTTTGTAGGTTCTATTAAGGATGAAATATTAAATATTGAAGATATTGCATTCAAGTTTGTTGAATTTTTGCAAAAGAATTATCCAAATCTTCTTAAGGAAAGGTATAAATTAGAAATACTGAAAGAAACACCGCTGGAGATTATGGATGATATTTGTATAAAGAGAGGTTTTATTCGTTCAGGAGGAAAAAACGACTATGAAAGAGTGTCTAAGACCATTATTGATGAATATCGAAATGGAAAGATTGGAAAGATCAGCATAGAGAAACCAGATATTTAACCAAATAGATAAAGTCATTTATATTATACGCAACAGTATCCAATTCATATGTTACTTTGCCTTCAGCCTGAGATTTTGCTTTAGAAAAACCTTTCCTTAAATCATAAGTCATTGATGTTATTACATCAAAAATTTCTAATCCGGAGGATTATTGAATATGGATATCAAAGCATTGTCGATTAGTGACATTCAGGAGCTGATAAATGAAATAAAAGTAGATGAATATCCACTGTACATAGACTTATTTTTAAACGATCCCCGGAAAGGAGTTCAAAAAATTGGAAAACAATTAGAGATTCAGTATAAAAGAATTCTTCATGAAAAAAGAAGAATTGAAAAAATGAAATATTTTGAAAACAGATTATATCTTTCCGGCTGCACGACTATTGCAGGAGTAGATGAAGTCGGAAGAGGACCTCTTGCGGGACCAGTTGTTGCTGCAGCAGTTATTCTCCCAAGAGACTACATTCTTTTAGAGGCGAATGATTCTAAAAAGCTAACTGAAAAGAAAAGAAAGGAATTGCTTTATTATATTCAAAAAGATGCACTTGCTATTGGGATAGGAGTGGTTAATCAAGAAACCATTGATGAGATAAATATATTAAATGCCGCAAAGCTTGCAATGAAAAAAGCTGTTAAAGGGCTTCCAACTAAACCGGAACATGTTTTAGTGGATGCAATCAATATAGATAATCTTGGTATAAATCAAACGGGCATTATAAAGGGTGATGAGAAATGCTTGTCTATTGCAGCGGCTTCCATAGTGGCTAAAGTTAAAAGAGATCATTTCATGATAGAACAACATGAGATATATCCGCAATATGATTTTATTAACAACAAGGGCTATGGAACAGAAAAGCATTATGAAGGCCTTCGAAAACACGGCTTGTGCCCACTGCATAGAAAATCTTTTTTGAAAGATTACCAGCCATGACAGATTTTAAGGTTAAGGGCCAAAGGAAAAGTATGGTTTTAACTTATATTCTAAAAAAGTAGCTGATTGTTATTGCTATTCATAGAATAAACTGAAAGATAAATTGATAGGAGGTTTGTTTTATGAGTTATGGATGTACCAGAAATTATAGCAATTCCGTACCGACTGGACAATTGCGGCAGTTAGAATCCATGTATCCTGATATATATCACGTTGTATATCCTGAAGTTTTCAGGCATTGTAATATGCTGGACAATGCTTATGGTCAGGCATATATACCAAATAGGGAGCAGTTGGAACCTGTTATAGAAGACATATATGCGAATGTAGATAAAAAGTTTAATAATAAATCCACTGAAGACAGTGAACAGGAAAAAGCACTGCAATATAGAAGAGGTGGTTTTTTAAATGATATTGTCTGGATTATCTTTTTAAATGAGCTGTTGGGACGAAGAAGACGTTATAGACCATCTCCGCGTTATAGACCTTATGGTTATGATCCATTCAGTCCTTACGGTCCTTTTGGATTCTAAAAATCTATTCTTCAGCGAAGAAGGAAATATTAAAATTTTTTTCACCTATTAATGGTATATAAGCCATACTATTTTATATTTCCTTCTTTACTTTTTTGATAAGTCTCATTTATGACAACAGATTGAGTTGTATAAACGGACTATTTTACATAAGTTGTTGTAGATTGATGTGTATTTTTAAGTTTATCGTTGAATACTATTTCTTACAGGAGTTTTTTGACAAACGGATGCTTGTTGAGTAAAATATGAGTGCAATTAACTAAATTTAGAAAATTAAAATATCCATAATAACGGAGGTGCTGAAATGGAACTCAAAGGTAAAGTGGTTATTGCTCAGGGCGGCGGTCCAACGGCTGTAATAAATCAAAGCTTGGTAGGTGCGGTGTTGGAGTCAAGAAAATATCCTCAAATAACGAAGGTCTATGGCGCTTTAAATGGTGTTGAGGGTATTATTAACGAGGAATTTTTGGACTTATCTCAGGAAACGACACATAATCTGGAACAGGTAGCCAATACGCCTGCATCAGCCTTGCTTTCTACAAGAGTAAAACCTGATGAAAAATACTGCTCTGAGATTTTTAAAGTTCTCAAAGCACATGATGTAAGATATTTCTTTTATATAGGAGGAAATGATTCTTCCGATACTGTCAGAATTGTAAACGAAAATGCAAGAATATCCGATTATGAATTCAGAGCCATACATATTCCCAAAACCATCGACAATGATTTGGTATTAAATGACCATACTCCGGGGTACGGTTCGGCAGCAAGATATGTTGCTCAGGCTTTTATGGGAATTAATCTGGACAACCGTGCACTTCCCGGCATTCATATCGGCGTTGTAATGGGAAGGCATGCTGGATTCTTGACTGCAGCTTCCGCAATAGCTCAAAAATATCCGGATGATGGTCCACATTTGATATATATGCCGGAAAGAGCTTTTAATATCCACCAATTCCTTAAAGATGTAAAAGAGATTTATGATAAATATGGTAGATGTATTATAGCAGTATCTGAAGGAATACAGGATGAGAACGGAAAAGCAATTGCTACAAAATTAACAGATGAGGTTGAAAAAGATGCTCATGGAAATGTTCAGCTTTCAGGAAGCGGTTCATTAGGTGATATGTTGGCTGATTTGATTAAGAAAAAATTGAATATTAGCAGAGTTAGAGCAGATACGTTAGGTTATCCTCAAAGAAACTTTATAGGAAGTATATCCGATGTAGATCAGCATGAAGCAAGAGAAGTGGGTGAGAAAGCAGCTCAATTTGCCATATGGCATAACATAGACGGATCTATTACCATTCGGAGAACCGGTTATTATTCAGTAGACTATCAACTCATGGCATTAGAAGAAATAGCAGGCAAGACAAAAGTAATGCCCGACGAATTCATTAATGTTCAAGGCAATAATGTTACAGATGCTTTCAAATTTTATGTTAGACCGCTATTAGGTTCTGGGTTGCAATCTGCACAACGGCTTCGTGCACCTATGGCAGAAAAGATACTTAATAGAGGATAATTTTAGTCTTAATAATATGCCAAAGGAGCCTGATTTATTGTAATGATTAAAATTGTTTTATATAATTTTTTCACATAATTCATTTAAGAAGGATGCATGGGAATAAAAATGAATCTGGGTGAAAAGGGAGAAGAAATAGCTAAAAAGTATTTGATAAAAAATGGCTATCAGATTGTTGAAAGAAACTACCAAACAAAATTTGGCGAAATTGATATTATTGCAAAGAGAAAGGATACAATCTATTTTGTGGAAGTCAAAACACGAACCAATAGAAATTACGGACGACCTATAGATGCCATGACGCCATATAAAATAAAGCATCTGATAAGAAGTGTTCAGGTGTATATCGCTAAAAAACAGCTGGAAGGAACAGAAGTGAGCCTGGATGTTATTGAGGTGGAAAAGGTTCATAAACAATGGGAGATCAACCATATTGAAAACGCTATATGGTTATAGCAGAAATTGCTATTAAGGAAATAAAAAAATGTAATTGGAACGCAAAACTATTAAGCCTTGTGAATAAATGGTCACAAGGCTTTTAGTATTTCTGGGAACATATAACAAAATAGGTAATATTTGATTTGTATAAGTTTTTCTAATGTTGTATAATAATGTCGAATAATGTAATATTTTTATCAAAACTAATAAAATTGATAGAAAAACTATGAAAGATTGTAAATGCTACAAGATTTAAAAAATGAATTTGGTTTATTTCCCATGACAGGAGGAATGCGTATGAAAGTGTAATATAGTAACTTTTTTATTATCATATTATTAAAAAAAGAAATGGCCGCACTAAGCAAAATTACTTGAATAAGTGTTGATCCATCTAAAATTTAAATAGAAGGAGACTTGTTATGTTTAATTTTAAAAGCATCAGAACAAAACTTATTGTAATTTTCTTTTTGTTGATTTTTTTGCCTATGGCTGCATTGGGAATAACAATTTATACTATTACTTACCAATCTTTTGAAGATGCAACCGCATCATCGGCCGACATGATTGTATCCAGTGCCGCCCGTGAAATGCAATCCCAGTTTGACCATATGAAAAACTATTTAAGAGCACTCAGCACCAACGATAATTTAGTAGATAGCATTCTTACCGGTGATCCGATAGCTAAGGAAAATGCTTACAACCTACTTCTCGAAGAGCAGCAAGGGAATTCAGAGCTCATTGAAGGATTGGTTACTACAGGCACAAATGGAATAGCCGTCTCCGATTCAGGAGGAAGAGATTCGGCTATAGATTTACATGACAGGCAATATGTCCAAGATGCACTTGCCGGAAAGGTTTCCGTGAGCGATGTGCTGACATCCAAGCAGTCAGGTGAAAATATTATTACGGTGGCGATGCCCTTGAAAAATAATGGTACAATAGTAGGCACATTATGTGGAGTTATGAAGTTTGAAAAACTTATAGAATCTATAAAGGATATTACACTTGGTGAAGAAGGGTATGCCTATATGGTCGATAATACAGGCCTGATTATTTCACATCCTGTGGGAGAAAAAGTGCTTAGTGAAAATTTAAATGAGACCGGCGGAGAAGAGTTGAAAGAAGTTGTTGATTATATGGCGGCAGGTGAAACGGGATCGGGTATGTATACCTATGAGGGCGAAGAAAAATTTGTAAGCTATACTCCTGTGGAGAATTTTAGCCTTGCTTTGACGGATCCCAAAAGTGATTTTATGGCCACTGCCAATAAGATTGGACTGATCGTTGTTGTTTTGGCCATTGTTGCAATTGTTGTTGCAATGGGTATTGCATGGGTATTTTCAAGAAGAATGGTCAGGAATATACATAAGCTTCAGTCCTCTGCCGAGCAATTGGCAAAAGGCAATACGGATGAGGATATTCATATTGAATCAAAAGATGAATTCATGCTTCTTGGAGAGTCATTCAAATCTGTTGCACTGAATATCAATCAGCTTATTTCTGAAATACAGATATTGACTCAGAACATTATTGAGGGCAACCTGAATGAGAGAGGAAACCCTGATGAATATGAAGGAGGCTATAGAGCTATTATTGAAGGGATCAACGGAGTCATGGATACCATTGTTTCGCATATTGATTCAATCCCAATGCCTTTAGCTCTTTTTGACAAGGAAATGAATATTAAGTATGTCAATAGAATCGGAACTTCGGCTGTAGGCAAAAACTTCGAAGAACTAAGAGGAAAAAATTGCGGAGATATTCTGTGCACGGATGTGTGCCATAACGAAAAATGTCCGGGCAGAAAATCTCTGGCAGAAGGAATCGAGGCGTCGGCGGAAGCTAAGGCGGGAGAAAATGAAATGCAAATCTATACGGTTCCATTTAAAGACCCTGCCGGTAATATCAAGGGGTTGCTGGAAATCATTACTGATCAGACGGACATTAAAAAGGCTCAGAGAGATGCCCAAAGACAGGCTGAGGTTGTTGAAAGCCAGATGAGTGTGGCAAAGAAACAGACAGAATACCAAAAGGAAGAAGTTCAAAAGCTTATTGCCAATTTAGAGAAGCTTGCTAATGGAAATTTGGATATCAGTACTTCTATCGGTGATGCGGATGAAGATACCGAAGAAATAGCTGAAAATTTCAAGAAGATAAATTCCAGCCTGGAAACCAGTACTAAAGCGATAAAATCCTACATAGACGAATTATCTGACATTCTTGGAAAGGTAGCGGAAAAAAATCTTTCAGTCGAAATCGACCGTGAATATATGGGTGATTTTGTTGCCTTGAAGGATTCCATCAATCATATCATTTTGCAGCTGAATAATATATTGTCTGAGTTTAATGCATCTGCAGAACAGGTGGAGACAGGTTCATCTCAGGTGGCTTCATCCAGCCAGAATTTGTCACAGGGTTCGTCGGAACAGGCGGGATCCGTGGAAGAAATCAGTGCCAGCATAACACAGGTGGCGGAACAGACAAAAGAAAATGCGGAAAAAGCTGCAAAAGCTAATGATTTGTCGGAAAAAGCCAAAAAAGACGCCCAGGACGGAAATAAGCAAATGGAAGGAATGCTGGCAGCAATGAATGATATCAAAGAGTCTTCTCAGAGCATTTCAAACATCATAAAAGTAATAGACGAAATTGCATTCCAGACTAATATACTTGCTTTGAATGCCGCAGTGGAAGCAGCCAGAGCCGGCGAACACGGCAAAGGATTTGCCGTAGTGGCGGAAGAAGTCAGAAATCTGGCTGCACGAAGTGCAAAAGCAGCTAAAGAAACGACGGAGCTTATCGATAATTCCAATAATAAAGTGGAAGACGGATATAGAATTGCTAATGAAACTGCCGGAGCGTTAGAACAGATCGTAACAGGCATTGCCAATGCGGTTGGAATTGTAGGTGCCATTGCAGACGCTTCCAATGAGCAGGCCAACGCTATTAATGAAATCAATCGGGGTATCGAACAGATATCACAGGTGACTCAGAGCAATACTGCTACAGCAGAAGAAAGTGCTTCGGCAAGCGAAGAGATGGCGGGACAAGCCCAGATGCTAAAAAATATGATTCAAGAATTTAAGTTAAAGGGCGACGGAAGAACATATTCGGCAGATACATTCAGCAAGAGTACAAGGCTCAAAGCCCCTAAAGAGGAGGAGAAGAAAGAGATTAATCTGGATGATGACAACTTTGGAAAATATTAAATATTCTATAGTGAATAATTTAAGCGAGGTGAAAAAATGAACCAACATCTGATATTTTTGATAGAGGATGATTACTACGGAATAGATATTGCATCCGTTAGAGAAATAATTGGAATGCAGAAAATTACGGCAATGCCTGAGCAGCCGGACTATGTAAATGGTGTCATTAATTTAAGGGGTAAGATCATCCCTACTATTGATGTAAGAACACGTTTTTCAAAAGAAAAGGCGAACTATAATGACAGGACTTGCATCATTGTAGTTGATGTAAAAGAAACTATGGTAGGATTTATTGTAGACAGTGTGGATGAAGTTATGACTCTATCTGAAGAATGTATTTCCCAGCCGCCGGCATTTAATAAAGACTTCAAAGATAAATATGTTAAAGGAATTGCTCAGATAGAGGAAAAAATTATCATGCTGTTGGACAGCAGATTACTGTTAAATGATGAAGAATTGGACAACGTCAGAGAAATTGCATAAATTATAAATATCAAAGCACATTAACAGATAAAGCGCCTCCAAATGTTTGATACTGAGACTATTTGGAGGCGCTATTTAATGAAACCTATTATCACTTTTCATTAAATTGTAGGAATATATTTTCCTTGATTTTATCTGTAGGGGCAAAATGGTCTGGTGCCGGGACCATATCCGGGTCTTGGACCATATCCCCGGCCAGGGTTAAACCAAGGACCGAACCGGGGATTAAAACCAGGACCATATCCAGGTCGAGGGCGAAAACCAGGACCAAACAAAGGGCTATAACCTGGACCAAATCCGGTGCCGGGGAATTCATCCCAATCATCTCTATCGTCGTTCCAATCCCAGTCAGGATACCTGTATGGTCTTCTATATAAATCATCGTTTTGAGGGCACATTTATTTCACACCTTTTATTTGTTATATAACATATTATGATAATAAAGATTCAGAATGTGCCTTATTGTATAGATTTTTGTAAAAATTAGTGTAAGTTATAAATATCGGCAAATTCAATATTAATTTTTTCTACATTATTGTATTGCCCAGATTTTTCTTTCGTTATTATTTCTTCTTCGGAAACTATTTTTGAAGGAATTTCTATGATGAATTCAGTGCCTTTTTCATATTCGCTAATAACGTCTATTTTACCGCCATGTAATTCAACCAGTGATTTTACCAAAGAGAGACCGATACCGCTGCCTTCATTGGGTCTATCAAGGTTTTTATCTCCTTGCCTGAAGCGGTCAAAAATAAGTGCACTTTTTTCTTTTGGAATACCTGTACCGGTATCTTTGACAGATATGGATACTGCACTTTTTTTTACAATTATATTGACTGCTATTGAACCACCTGGGTCGGTGAATTTAATAGCATTAGAAAGAAGATTTAGAATAATGCGCTCGATACTGTCTAAATCACAGGCAATTACTTTTTCTTCTACATTTGTGTCAAAGATAAGTTCCACTCCTTTGTTTTTTATGTAATCTGTAACCGACAGTGTGATGGTTTCTATTACGCTTATAATATCATGATTTTGAAGTTTGATTTCAAAAAAACCGGAATCGATTTTAGTAATATCAATCATATTGTTTACCAGTCTAAGCTGTCTGTAACAATTCTGCTTCATAATGCCATAGAGTTTGCTAAGGTTCTTATTTGTATTGTTAGTATCGCTCTCCAAAAGTTGCAGAGTGCTCATGATAACATTTAAAGGTGTACGGAGCTCGTGCGAAAGGTTACTGAAAAAAACCTTTTTTAGTTCATCCATAGCAAAAGTTTCATTTATTATTTTTTTCTGTTTTTCATTATCCAAGAGTAATTCTTTTTCCTTTTTTTGGGAGGTTATGTCTCTAATGACAAGAAGTTGGGAATCTTCTTCTTCTTCTATAAAAGGAAAAGGCATTGATAAAATATCTACGTAAACTTTGGAGCCATCCTGTCGTGTAATTTCTGCTTCCTGATTATTTTGCTCAGATGAAGTTTCAGTTTTTAAGTCCAATAATTTGTTGATAGGTTTTCCTATAAGGGATTCTATTTCTCTAACCTGAAACAATTCAAGTCCCGACGTATTTGAAAAAACGATTCTACCTTCATGAAGGATAATAATCGTGAAAGGAGATAATTCTACGAGTCTTTCATAATGTGCCTTACCTCTTTTAAGCTCATCTTCAGCTTTTTTTCTTGAGGTGATATCAACAAGGGAAATCACTACACCTTTAATTATGTTATCCGAGGTGCGATAAGGAGAATATTTTATTATGTACCATCTGTTATTTTGTGTTTTTATTTCTTTTTCTATTTGGGTCAAGCTATTCATTACCTCTTTTGAATCGACTATCAGATCCACATCTTCAAGATTATGTGAGATATGGCTGATAGGTCGGCCGATGTCTTGTTCTAAGAGATTTATTTCCTTTGTAATAGAAGGTGTGAATTTTCTGATACAATAATCTGAGTCAAGGAAAAGAGTGCCTATGGTTGTGCTGTTTAAAAAATTTATCATGTCGTTGTTTAGGTCCTCCAACTCTTGTATCTTGTACTGATTTTGAGTATTGACAACCATTAATTCCTGATTTGTTGATTGAAGTTCTTCATTTGTGCTGTGCATCTCTTCGTTGGAAACTAACAATTCTTCATTGGCTGACTGTAACTCTTCGCTGGATGTTTCGATTTCTTCAATTGATGTCTGAAGGTTTTCTTTTGTGTATTGGAGTTCCTGTTCCAAATCTGCAATACGTTCATGCAGTTTATTTATGGTGTCAAAGTTTTCTTTAGAACTTTCTTGATTTACAGAATTATCATTTATTACTTCTTCAAATATGACCAGTATCATTAACCCGTTTTTCTTAGTAAACAGTGGTTTGACAGTAAAATTGATATAAGTTTCATTTTTATTAAAATGTATTCTTAAATTGGTATAGATGACTTTTTTCTTTTCTTTTATAACCTTGTTTATTGCAGCGCCAAGAGCAGTTGAGATTTCTTCAGGTACCATTTTTAGAATATTATTGGTTGCGTTTCCTTTGGGAACTTTTAAAAATTTATCACAGTCACCCCAAACATACATCAGTTCATTATTTTCATCCACAATTACACAGGGGGGCAGGCAGGATTCAATTAAATGAGTATATAAATCATCCATTTGAAGATTGTTTTTTTGAAATTGTGTTAAGTAGCCATCTGAAGGCGGCATTGAAGCTATGCCGGAGGGTATAATTGATAAATCATCAACGAGAGGGCGTCTTTTCACATCTTTTTTATAAAATATTTTCCATTTAGCATCGTAAGTAGAAAAATAATTAGATAATTCTCCTGGAGTTTCGCTTGACCCCAAAAACATAAATCCACCTGGTTCCAGTGCAAACTGGAAATTAGATATTATTCTATTCTGTAGCTTGGTATTGAAATATATCAAAAGATTTCGGCAGGATAAAAGATCCAGTTTGTAGAAAGGGGGGTTGCTTATCATATTGTGAACCGAAAAAATAACCATTTCACGAACATGTTTTGAAATATGATAACCATCCCTTTTTTTAATAAAAAAACGGTTAAGGCGTTCTAAGGATACATCCTGTGCGATACTGTCCTGATAAATGCCTTTGTTGGCAAATTCAATAGCCTTGTAGTCTAAATCTGTGGCAAAAATTTTAACAGGCACATATCTTTGAACAGAATCCATATATTCTTTGAATAATATGGCCAGGGAATAAGCTTCTTCCCCTGTAGAGCACCCGGCTACCCAAACCCTGACAACTCCGTTGTCGGCTTTAGAATTCATAATTTGCGGAATTATTTTGTCTTTTAATACTTCAAAGGCATCCTGATCTCTGAAAAATCGAGTAATGCCAATGAGCAGACTGTTGAATAAAGAGTCCAATTCTTTAGGAGATTCCTTTAAATATGTGAGATATTCATTTAGTGTTGGTATCTGACAAATTCGAATTCTTCTATCCATACACCTTAAAACAGAACTTTGTTTATAAAGACTGAAATCAACATTGTTTTGTTTATTTATATAATCATATATTTGAGAAAGTGTATTTGTAGTTTCTTCAGTTTTTTGTTTGGAATCGTTCATTTCAGAAATCAAAGAAGAATGATTGGTATAGTTTAATATTTTTTCCGGCATATCTTTAGGTGAAGCAATAACATCACAGATATGTGCAGAAATAACGCTACTGGGCATACCGTTGAATTTTGCTGTCTCCGTATCTTGGGCAAGAATAATACCACCTGATTCTTTTATGGCTCTACAGCCCAAGGTGCCGTCACTGCCTGTTCCCGACAGTATGATTCCGATAGCCCTTTCATGTGCTCCTTTTGCAAGGGATTCGAAAAAAGCATTAATAGAAAAGTTGGTTTTATATAAGGGCTTCTGTTCCTTTAGGTATAGATGGTCGTTGAAAATGGAGACGATGCATTTAGGGGGATTAAGATAAATACATCCTGGTTCAATTTTTATTTCGTCACGAATTTCATAAATTTTCATTTTCGTACTTCGAGACAGGATATCCGGCATGAAACTTTTATAATCAGGAGATAAATGTTGAATCACGACAAAGCCTATATTATTATTAGAAGGCATATTTCTGAAAAATTGTTCCAGTGCCTCGAGACCACCGGCAGAAGCGCCTATACCAACAATAAAAAAATCACCGTTTTTCTTGTTGATGGGGTTAGCTTCCAATTGAAATTTAATGTTAATACAGCTATCATTAGTAGGACAATTGCTTTCTTTCATTTTATTAACCCCCCTATAACGAAACATGTTTTTCTCTGCAGGCTTATAAAGTACATAATAATGTAGCAATTTGCATTCTTTTCCATTTAAATGATACTCTGAAAATTTACACATTGCAATCTATTTATGAAGAAATTAGAGGCGAGGGACGAAGCTAATAGTTTGGAATGCGATGGTGTAATAAGTTTTACTTCTTTATAGCATTAAACTGAAAATTCATAATTCATTATTCAATAAATTTGATTAATTGTAAAAAAATTGAAACATTATGAAGGATACTCCGGAAAAACAGCGAATAATAATACATGTAAACTTTTACCAAATAATATTAAAATCATCAAGCTTAACTGGGGGGATTTATTTGTATGCGAAAGTCATAAGTTGTTCTTTAAAAGGGATCGAATCGGAAGTGACCATAGTAGAGGTGGATTTAACCAATTCCATACCGGCTTTTCATATTGTAGGACTTCCTGATATCGAAGTAAAAGAGTCAAAGGAACGGGTACGTTCTGCCGTTATTAATACCGGTTACAAATTCCCATCAAAGAGAATTACCATCAATCTTTCTCCTGCCCATACAAAAAAAGAGGGAACTCATTTTGATTTGCCCATGGCCGTGGGAGTAATGACTGCATTAGAATACATTGACAATTCTTGTGTTCAAGAGTATGCCATCATTGGGGAATTGTCTTTAGACGGAAAAATTAATCGGATAAATGGTGCACTTCCTTTGATTATAGGTCTAAGAAATCAGGGAAAAAAGAAGGTCATACTGCCAAAATCTAATGTATCGGAAGCTTCAATTATTGATGATTTGATTATTTATCCTTTTGAACATTTAAAAGAAGTGGTGGATTTTTTAAAAACACCGGATTCAGTAGAGCCTTTCATAGAAGCTAAGATAAAGAAATGTACTAAAGAAAAAGGAAAAGAAGAAGATTTTTCTGAAGTTGCCGGCCAGGATACTGTGAAAAGAGCTTTGCAGATTGCTGCAGCCGGTGCTCATAATATTATGATGATCGGTCCTCCCGGTGCAGGGAAAACCATGCTTGCCAGGCGAATTCCAAGCATTTTACCTGAAATGAGTTATGAAGAAAAGCTTGAAGTAACTAAAATATATAGTGTAGCAGGCAAATTGACAGAACAGAAAGCTCTTATTACCGAAAGACCTTTCAGAGCACCTCATCATACCATATCTCCGGTGGCAATGGTGGGGGGAGGTCGAATTCCCAGACCGGGAGAAGTATCATTGGCGCATTACGGTGTGCTATTTTTAGATGAGTTACCTGAATTCAA
>CAZKKX010000045.1:0-16928 GCA_964553505.1 uncultured Eubacteriales bacterium
ATAGAAATTATAATACAAACCATATAGGGTGTCAATAATAAATTTAATGTTTTTTCATTTAATCTGCATAACTCCCTCGTAAAATGCATGGATATTCAGCTCTGCCAATTTTTCCCGAATGTTATTTCTTATGGCTTTCTCCCAATCAAGATCCTGAAGTCCCATAGCCTTTACCAGCGCGCCTAATAATACAATATTCATTGTTTTAATATTGCCTAATTCTTTTGCAATATTCGCAGCATTAAAAATCATTACATCAACTTTTCCTCTTAATTCCTCGAGAATACCTGTCGGATATTTTGCTTTACCTGTTAATATGGGCGCAGAGGGAATTTCATAATCATTTACCACCATTTTCCCATCTTTTTTTAGGTAATCTACCCATCGAATGGCTTCCATCTTTTCAAATGAAACAACAATATCCGCCTCACCTCTTCCAATGATGGGAGAATATACCTTTTTTCCAAATCGAATTTGAGTAGTGACACTTCCCCCTCGTTGCGCCATTCCATGAACTTCAGACATCTTAACATCATATCCTGCTTCGAGAAGTGCAGAAGAAAGAATTTTGCTTGCCAAAATAGTTCCCTGTCCACCTACTCCAACCAATAAAATATTCTTTACCATGTTACTCACCCACCTTTTCTATAGCATCAAAGGGGCATACTTGTAAGCAAACTGTACATCCTGTACACATATCAGGATTAATTTGCGCTTTTTCAGTAAAAGAAATTGCCGGACATCCTGTTTTTGTACATATTTTGCATGATGTGCATTTTTCTTCATTTACAATGCATCTTTTCTTGCTCAGATCAAAATTCTGTTTATCTTCCGAAGAAAATCTTTTTAATACACATGGCCATTTTGTAATCACTACTGTTGGTTCATCTATTTCAACAGCCTGATCTACAACTTTTTTTGTTTCTTGAAGGTCCATAGGATTAACTACAAAGATATTTTCCTCTTTTAAACCTACCGCCTTGCACAATTCAGGAAGGTTTACCTGTGCGGTTTTATTTCCCATTAGCGTATATCCTGTCCCGGGATTCTCCTGATGACCGGTCATTCCGGTAATGCGGTTGTCAAGAATAATCGTGGTACAATTGCCTTTATTATAGACTATATCCATTAACCCTGTGACGCCTGAATGGAAAAAAGTAGAATCACCTATAACCGCAATTGTTTTTGTATCTGACCCAATTTTTTCCAATACCTTTGCTGCACCGTGACCGGCACTGATGCTTGCCCCCATGCATATACATGTATCCATGGCATTCAGCGGTTCTGCCGAGCCTAAAGTATAGCAACCAATGTCACCTGTAACTATAATATCTTTCTTATTGGAAAGTACATAGAACAAACCTCTGTGAGGACATCCGGCGCATAAAGTCGGTGGTCTTCCTACCGCTTTCACTCTGGTTTCTATTGTCTCGCTTTCCTTATTCAATAACGCTTTTCTGATTATATCCGGATTCAATTCCCCTGTTAAAGGAATTCTTTCCTTTCCAATACAGCATATGCCTTCCGCTCTCAATTGGTCTTCAATGTACGGATCTAACTCTTCTATTACATAAAGTTTTTTTACTTTTTTAGCAAATTCTTTAATTTTTTTCATTGGAAGCGGAAAAGTAAATCCCAATTTAAAATAAGAAACATCGTCTCCAAAAACTTCTCTTGCATATTCATATGCAACCCCCGAACTGATAATCCCAATTTCTTTACTATTATATTCTTCAATATTTAAATGAGTTTCATTACTGAAATCCTCCAGTTTTTCCAATCTACTCTCCAGAGAAACCCGAAGAACTCTACCGTTAGCTGGTGTCGCAATATACTTGGGAATATTGCGTGTATACTCTTTTATATCGATATTTTCTCGGCTTCCAATTTCCACAATACTCTTACTGTGACAAATTCTTGTTGTCAGTCTTAATAAAACGGGAGTGTCAAACTTTTCGCTTAACTCTATTGCAAATTTGGTAAAATCTTTTGCCTCTTGACTGTTGGATGGCTCAAGCATAGGTATTCTTGCAAATTTTGCATAGTTTCTATTATCCTGTTCGTTCTGTGAACTATGCATCCCTGGGTCATCTGCGGACACCAATATGAAACCTCCATTTGTACCTGTATATGCAAATGTAAATAATGGGTCTGCTGCAACATTAACACCTACATGTTTCATAGCCGCCAAAGATCGACCTCCGGCAATTGCCGCTCCAACTGCAGCCTCAAAAGCTACTTTTTCATTTGGGGCCCATTCACAATATACCTCTGATTTATATTGAACAATATTCTCCAATATTTCTGTACTTGGCGTACCGGGATAGGCAGATGCAAAAATTACGCCCGCTTCATATGCACCTCTTGCTACCGCTTCATTTCCAGTTAACAACTCTTTCACTTCTTTTCCCCCTTTACAATTGCCACATTTCATATCAGAAAAAGTTTATATCAAACAAACGCTGTTAATTTAAAAACTTAGAATAAGATTATTCTATATGAATTCAACAATGAGTTCAATGGTTTTTATTTCTGATTTCTTTAAGTTTTTCCATCCAATGCAATGCTACCTCATCATTAGGGGAAATCTCCAAAGCCTTTGTCAGACATTCTTCAGCTTCTTTAATGTTTCCCATATTGATGTAAACCACTGCAAGGTTTGATAGTATTTCATGGTCATCATTTTTGAGTAGCAATGCTTTTTTAAAATATTTCTCTGCGTTTTCAAAATCAAAGACAGTTGAGTAGCATATTCCCAACTCATTCATAGCATCTGTCTGAGAAGGTTTATTCTGTAATACTTTTCTGAAATAATCAATGGCCTTACCATATTCTTCAAGGTTTCTGTAAGCTAGTCCAATAAAAAACAATAGATTCCACCATTGAGAATGTTTCTTCTCCAATGGCAGTAATATACCAAGACCCTTTTCAAATTTCCCATTCAAAACATTATTATAACCTTTTTCGTATAATACTTGATCTTCCATCCGCTTCAGGTTAATTTCTATTTCATCAATTTTTTCCTGATCGTCACTTATTTCCAAATACTTTTTCCAAGTAATCTGAGCTTTTTCAAACAGCTTCTGATTAAGATAGAAAAATCCCAAATAATAATAAGAAGCCGGAAATTCCGGGAACTTTTCAGCAGTTATCTCAAAAATCCTTATGGCTTCCAATTTAAAATCTTTTTTCTCTTTAATATCTTTACTTGTATCAAAAATATCTCTGCAGCACTTACCATAATTATACAAAGCGCTGATATTATTTTCATCTATTGATAGAACTGCCCTAAAATAAACAACAGCGTCCAGATATTCTCCTTCTTCTGCCAACCTCAACCCATGATAAAGAATATAGTCCTCAATATGTTCATTGGACATAGAAAGAAACCGTATATACTCACTATTATATTTGAAGTCCTTATCAACTCCCATTACTTGTATGATTCCTTCAATAAAAGCTTCAAAGGGTATATTCTCCTGATTGTCTTTCTTTATTTGACTGGAAATTTTCTGAACTGCAACAGGTAGCGGAATATCTCTCAAAAAACTGATATCTTTTCTGGATTGAGTCCTATTAGTTTCAAGAGTAATAAATACCAACTGATCTGTGTATTGCTTTAAATACTTTTTTATCCTGTCCAATGTTTTACCTCCTCTATCATTTTTATTGGTAAACAATAAACTAAAGCCAACCCTTGGATACATTTATCGCTGTAATCGAAAAAACAAAGATTCTTCTCATTGATAATTTCTTTATTTTGTGTTACATATGCGTGAATATTATATCCAAAAGCTCTGTAACCAAAGATTTTTTTTAGGTCCTTAGCCTTTAAATGGGAATAATGAGGTATATATTTATTCCTAAAATTCTCATTATGAAGAATAGCATGAATCTTCGCTTTATCAATAGCATTATCGGAGCGCTCTTCAGCTGAATTCAACATTCTGTCGTACCGGAGCAGCTCACTGAAAACAGCCGTATCCGAGAACCCTTTATTAGTGTAAAAATCTGATAATATCCAGTAAAGAGAATCCCTGCTTTGAGAAATATGATGATGCCCCTTTTCCCACCAGTATTCGGCTAATTCATTAAAAAAGGAGAATGGATCATCAAAACAATTATCTATCATAAATTTTAGTGTTGCTTTAAACCTGGAACGATTAAAATACTTTTCAAGAATATCTTCTATCATTTTTAATTTTACTAATTCTGTGGCAGTAATATATTTATTGGATAGTATTTCATAAGGCTCCTTTTCCCGAAAACAATATAAATGAGTTGACGCCTCCTGACGTATTCGTGAACCCTTTAAAAGTTTTAAAAAGCCTAATTGAAGGTTATGAGGATTTAAAGAAAATACATCATTAAAAGATTTTTTAAATGTATTATAATCTTCAAAAGGAAGACCTGCAATAAGATCTAAATGCAAATGAACATTATTGTAGTTACGAATTATCTGAACATTTCTGCTCAGTTTTTGAAAATCTGTTTTTCTGTTAACTGCATAAAGGACCTTCTTAGATGTGGATTGAACACCTATTTCAAGTTGAAACAAATCCTTCCTTGCATTCCTAAGTTCATTAAGAATATCTTGATTTAACAAATCTCCGTTTATTTCAAAATGAAAATTTGTCTTTCCCCTATCTATCTTCTTAATATGCTTTATAATTTCAAGGCATCGTTCGGTATTTACGTTGAATGTTCTATCAACAAATTTAACCTGAGCCACTTCCTTTTTAATGAAATACATCAATTCTGCTTTTACACGGTCTAAGGGAAAATACCTAACGCCTTTATCTACCGATGACAAACAATAACTGCAATTAAAGCAGCAACCCCTTGACGTTTCATAGTAAATGATTCTGTCTTTTTCAGGTTCAAAATGTTTGTAAGGAAAAGGTAAATCATCCAAATTTTGAACAGGCGCATTATCCGGCGTTGAAATCGTATGGTTTCCGGACAAAAAAGTTATGCCTTTTATCTCATCCCGGCACCCTTTTTTAGAAACCAGCCATCTTAAAATATTATAAAAAGTCTTCTCCCCTTCACCTCTTATGATATAATCAATATAAGGATGTCTGATTATAAGTTCTTCGGAATCAAAACTTACTTCAGGTCCCCCCAGAATTACAATTGTGTTCCTGACCTTTTTTATATTCGAGACTAAATCCATAACTTTAGTAGTGTTCCAAATATAGGAAGAAATACAAATTATATCATAGTTATCTCTTATTATTTCATTGTATATATAGCTTTCTTCCTGATTGATTGTAAATTCTTTTAATTGAATATACTGCTGATATTCATACGCAGCTTCGTACAAATATCTCAGAGCTAAATTTGTTTGAATGTATTTTGAATTTAAAGTTGTTAATAAAATTTTCATTTCTACTCCTATAAAAGCACAATACTTTATTCAATAGAAATAAAACCTTTGCATAATAAAGCTTTGCATTAGTCATTATATCATAACACATATAATCACGCACTTATTACATTCACTTTCCTATAAACGAAATAAGCATTGAAAAATCAATGATTATATAATAAAATTAAAGGATTGAAAGGAGTGTTCCTATGCTAACTTCAAAAGTTGTCCTACATAAAATCTACCTCGATCAATTAAAAGAAATGGGGGCAGAAGTAATAGATATTGAAGGAAGTATGGTTTTTGTAAGATTTGTATTGTCTGATGATTTTACCGTTCATTATCTTTACCATAGAAATCCGGATAACACTTTTTTATTGGAAAGAATTAAACCTTATCAAATCACTATTGGAGAATATGAATCTGAAGAAACTGCCGTTGCAAATATTTCCTCTGATATTGATCAAATCAAAAATGCAAGAAATAGTAATAAGTATAAAACTTTTGTTGAAACATTTAAAATGCTCATAAAAGCAAAAAGAGATTTTGATGATTTATTCCTATACTATAATATCAGCGGAGAAGATATGCAGTATATATATGATAATATCAAGCTCCTGTCTCAATCCATCTACCGAACGAAAGAACATAGTCAGAGAATTTATCATAAAACAGAGCCTCAAAGTCTTAAAGATTAATTAAGCAGGACTATATCCTGAGATTTACAATACAAAAGTCTTGAAAAATTTTCAAGACTTTTTTCTTCAATCTTAAATCATAATTCAAAATTCTTTAATAATAAAGAATCGCTTTTTACAGCATCCTAAACCTCTCATCTTTCAACATTCCGGTATTTCTTTTCGCTGACTCTATTTCTGCAAGAAGGCGTTCTTTATCATACGGCAGCGTCCCCTTCAGCGAAAGATAATTTGAAGCATGATTACTTCTAAAAATACACTCTGTCACGCCCTTTATATTTTTAATCATTTCTTCTGTTTCCAACAACACTTCCTCTGGTGAAAGCAATTGAAAACGACCTTCCTTGATATCATCATATAACTCTGTTCCGGGCTCCAACATCAAAGTTAGCAAACCTACATACCTCGGATTGATTTTACTGATGATATTACCTGATTTTACAGCATGCTCCTTCCATTTTTCCTTTCCTCCCAAGCCGGAGATAAGGGTCATAGATAACTCGATACCGGATTCATTTACTATTCTTCCGGATTCAACCATTTCTTCCGGAGATACGCCTTTCTTTATGGTTCTTAATATCTCTCCGCTTCCAGATTCAACACCGAGATAGGCAATCCCCAGGCCATGTTCAAAAAGCAATTTTAATTCTTCCGGTGTTTTCCTCAGAATATCCTGGGGAGATGCATATATGCCTACTCGCCGGCATTCCGGAAATAGTTCGTTAATTTTATCCAATATTCTTAACAGTTCATTGGTTTTCAAAACCAATGCATCACCATCGGCCAGGAAAATTCTCCTGACTTCTTTGTAATGAATCCTGGCATTATTAAGATCCTCCAGAACCTCTTCTACTCGGCGTATTCGAAATTGTTTATCTTTATACATACTGCAAAATGTACAAAGATTATGAGAGCAACCTATGGTGACCTGAAGAATAAGACTATAGGCTTCGCTGGGTGGTCTAAAAATATTTCCTTCATATCTCATATATACTACATCCTTTCCGGTGCTTCGATTCCTAATAATGCTAGTCCATTGGCTATAACTTGTTTTGCCGCATTTACAAGCAGTATCCTAGCTTCCTGTATTTCCTGTTCTTCTACTAATATGTGCTTATCATGATAAAACTTATTGAAGCCTTGTGCAATATCAGTTATATGCCTTGTAATAACTGAAGGTTCATATTTTTCTGCAGCTTCTATTACGATTTGCGGGAAAGTATATATAAGCTTACAAAGCTCAAAAGCAGACTCTTCTGATAAAATATTGTAATTTACATCCGTTTTTACTTTTTGGTCCGCATTTCTTAACACACTGCTGGCTCTTGCGTGTGTATATTGGACATAAGGCCCAGTCTCTCCTTCAAAGCTAAGAGTTTTTTCCCATGAAAAAACATAATCTTTGATTCTGTTATTTGAAAGCTCCTGAAACACAACGGCTCCAATACCCACCTGTCTTGCAATCTCATCCACATAATCTGCATTCACATTTTTTTCCATTATAATTTCTTTTGTCTTCTCTACTGACTTTTTTAAAACTTCTTCAAGAAAAACAACTCTACCTTTTCTTGTTGACATAGTCCCTTCTTCAAGACTTACCATGCCGAAAGGTACATGGACGCAATCATCTGCCCAATCATATCCCATTAACTCTATAATTTTACGCCATTGCTGAAAATGGAGGTTCTGCTGAGAACCTACAACATAAATATTTTTATAGAAGTCATAATATTTTTTTCTATAAATAGCAGCCGCCAGATCTCTCGTAATATACAAAGAGGATCCATCCTTTTTAGTTATAAGTGCAGGCGGCATTCCAAAGGGTTCCAAATCGACGATTTCAGCTCCATCGGATTTCTTCATAATGCCTTCTTCCCTCATTATTTTTAAAACTTCAGGCATTTTATCCGAATAAAAACTTTCTCCAGCAAAAGAATCGAATTCAATTCCCAACATGTCATATACACGATTAAATTCTTTAAGACTTATGTCTCTGAACCACTGCCACAGTTCAACAGCTTCTTTTTCTTCATTTTCCAGCTTTAAAAACCATCCTCTGGCTTCATCGTCAAGTTCCGGTTTTTCCTCGGCTTCTTCATGAAATTTAACATAAATCCTTAAAAGCTCGGGAATAGGATCTTTTTCTATGGTTTCTCTGTCCCCCCACAGCTTATAAGCAACAATCAATTTACCAAACTGTGTGCCATAATCTCCCAAATGATTAATGGATACTGTATCATATCCCAGGAATTTATATATATTATTCAAAGCACTTCCAATTACAGTACTTCGGATATGTCCTATATGAAAAGGTTTTGCAATATTAACAGAAGAATACTCAACAATAACTCTTTTGCCTTTTCCAATATCAGTTTTCCCATACTCTTTGCCTTTTTTATGGACTTCTTTTAGGACATCTTCCATAAGTATCGCCTTATCCATAAAAAAATTAATATATCCATTTGTGTTTTCTATTTTCCTGAATAATTCACTATGTAATTGTTCTGCTATTTCTTCGGCAATCAACGGCGGCGCTTTTCTAAATAATTTTGCAAGTCTAAAACATGGAAATGCATAATCCCCCATTTGAGTATCAGGCGGAACTTCAACCATTTTTAATATTTCATTATCATCTAATTCTGATATTTCTTTACTCAACAGCTGTGCAATTTCCCTTTTATAATCTATCACTTGTCTCTACCTCCAACTCTTCATCATTTAATTATCAAGCAACTAAAAGGATATGTCAAGAATTTCATCTTTCATCTTTTTGGAAAACTACTAACAATAATTTAAAAAGATAGAAATTTTGACAAAGCAATATTTCTGACCATAATGCTTTAATCTTAACTAAACAAAGCTTCCAATCTTTTATACTTACACTTATATATACAACTCATACTTGCGCTTACATTTTAAAAAGCTTCTTCCTTCTCTGTCACTACTTCAATCCCATTTCTCTTTAACAGTGCGGTTGTGACGCCGTCTCCGATTACTTTTTTTCCGCTGAAAGAACCGTCATATATTTCACCACATCCACAGGACGGGCTTCCACTTTTTAGTATCGCTTTTTTAATACCATATAGCCGAACAATTTCAAGTACTTCCTTTGCTCCCAGAATAAAAAAATTTGTCACGTCTTCTCCTTCTACATTAATTACTTTCGCCTTTCCTCTAAGAACATCTTTTCCGTCTCCTCCGACAATTTCTGCAGGAGGGCGAGGTGTTGACATACCTCCCAACTGCTCTGGACATAAAATTATAGACGGCTTTTCTTTTATGACTTGAATTATTTTATTGTTATAATTATTATCATGATTGTATTTGCAATGTATACCTGCCAAACATGCACTTATAAGCAACATTTCCTATTTCCTCCAATTTTATCCTCTTCCACTTACACTCCCACTTACACTTACACTTCCACTATTGTATCTCCACTAATGTAACGCCGTCACCGCCTTCATCATAATTTCCTTTTCTGAATTGAGAAACATGTTTGTGAGTCTTAAGTTCATTCTGTATACCTTCTCTCAGAACACCTTCTCCTTTGCCATGAATAATTGTAACCTGCTTAAGCCCGGCAATATAAGCATCGTCAAGATACTTGTCCACATTAATGACAGCATCATCAAGAAGCTGTCCTCTCACATCAAGTTGTGTCTCTATATTAGCTGTTTTGGAGCTAAAAATGGTTCCCAAAGAACTTTTTGATAATTGTTCAGATGATTCTCCATCATTTATTTTCCTCAGATTCTTAATATTTACACTGATTTTCATTAATCCTGCCTGTATCATTAATTCACCATTCTTATCAGGCAGTGTTAATACATTTCCTTTTTGATTAAGGGATAGAATTTTAACCGTATCACCTTTTTTTATATTTTTGGGAATTTCAGTGATTTCAATGTTGCCCTCAGGAAGTTGATTGGACACAGCCGATAATTTATCGTTTACTCCCTTTCTCAATTCTTCAATCCCTTTATTTCTCATTTTTATATTGCTTTGGTTCTCCATCTTGTGCAGCTCTTTAATGGCATGATCCACATAGGCCTTGGTTTCTTTAAGAATCTTTCGGGATTGTTCTTTTGCCTCTTTCAGGACCTTCTCTCTTTGCTCTTCCAAATGATTTTTTTTCATTTCTAACTCTTGTTTCAATCTATTAATCTCAATTTTAAGCTTAATTGCTTCGTCTCTTTCACTTTCTGCTTCTCTTTTATCTTTTTCTATGGTCGAAATAATTTCCTCAAATGCAATATCGTCATTACCCAGTAATTTTTTTGCTTCATTTATTATAAAATCTTTCATTCCTAATTTAGCAGAAATATCAAATGCATTGGATCTTCCGGGCGTTCCAATGGATAATCGATAGGTAGGACTTAATGTTTCTACATCAAATTCAACAGAGGCATTTTCAACACCTTCTTTAACCAAAGCATACTTTTTAAGCTCTGTGTAATGCGTTGTTGCTATGGTTTTAACACCTTTATTGTAAAGATAGTCCAGTATTGCAATAGCTAAAGCAGCTCCTTCTGTGGGGTCTGTGCCTGCCCCGAGTTCATCAAGAAAAACTGCCGAACGTCCATCTGCTTTCTCTAAAATGTCTACAATATTAGTCATATGTGATGAAAAAGTACTCAAGCTTTGCTCTATACTTTGCTCATCCCCGATATCTGCAAAAATCTTTTCAAAAATCGATATTTCTGTACCATATTCAGCAGGTATATGCAGACCCGATTGGGTCATCAGAAGAAACAATCCTGTTGTTTTAAGAGTCACAGTCTTGCCGCCCGTATTCGGTCCTGTGATGACTAAGGTATCAAAATCACCACCTATATGTATATCAATAGGCACAACTTCTGCCAAATCTATAAGAGGGTGACGCCCTTTTCTGATTCGGATATATCCTTTGTTATTAAGCTTCGGCTCTATTCCTTTCATTCCCACTGATAATTTTCCTTTGGCAAAAATACAATCCAATTTAATCAGTATTTCTAAATTAGATATTAGTTCTGAAGCTTTTTCAGCCACTAAACCAGATAATTCCGATAGAATTCTTTGAATTTCAGCTTCTTCTTTTAGATAAAGTTCCTTAAGTTCATTATTCATATTGACAATAGAGGCCGGTTCTATGAAAAGCGTTGCTCCCGTAGAAGACTGATCATGCACAATTCCTTGAAACCTGTTTCTATATTCTTGTTTCACCGGAATCACATACCTTCCCTGTCTGACTGTTACAATTGCATCCTGAAGCATCACTCGATAGGAAGAAGATGTAACAATATTGTTCAGTCTATTTTTAAGTGTTTCATTTTGTTTTGTAATATTTTTTCTGATGGACTTCAAAGTGCCACTGGCGTTATCGGATATTTCCTCTTCGGAAACAATACACCTGTCGATATCATCCTCAAGATTCCTGTGAGTAACAAGTGAAGAAGCCAAGTCAAACACAATCCCTCTTTGATCTTCTTCCTCTTCTTTAATAAAATTCTTGATACGTTTAGCAAGTCTCAGATTATACAAAATTTCCAATAATTGTATGGGGGATAACGTACCACCTTTCTGAGCCCTTAATACTGAATGCTTCGTTTGATAAATCTGATTCAGAGGAACGCTTCCTCTTTTCACAATAATGGCAACGGCTTCTGAAGTTTCAGCAAGGCTTGTCCGAAGATAGTTAATATCTGATACAGGCTTTAATTCTTCAAATGTTTTTTTTGCCATTTCAGAAACGGCTTCTTCCATGAGCATTTCTATAACTTTATGGTATTCCAATATCCTTAAGACCTTTTCATTCATATGAACCTCCGATTGATTCGGTTTGATTTATAGATTTTACTGCAAGGAACAAAATAAAAAAGTAGTTATTATATTATAACACTACTTAAAAAAATCAAACCAGAATGTTCCAATATTCTAAACAGAAAATCTATCTTCTTTATTCCGCTTTTTCTTTAGTCATGTCCTCAATTTCTTTTTTCAACTGCACATTGAGCATCTGTGTATCAAAATAGTTGTTCTCAAGCTCCTGATTTATTTGCTTCAATTCTTCAATTTCATTGTTTTTATGTAATAACTCTTCTTTTAATTCCGCTACCATATCTAATAATTTCTTGTTCTCTCGTTCTTCATCAGTATTCTTGTTTTTTAATTCTTCAAAATCTTTTGTTAAATCATCATATTTATTGTTCTTTTCATCAAGCTCATTTTCCATGGTGCTGATCTGTCGGCGAGCTTTTTCAGCTTCTTCTTTGAACTGAATATAACTGCCCTTGGCTTTTTCTAAAAAATGATTTTTATTCTTCATTTCGATAGTCTGCCTGTTCATTTCAGTTTGCAAATCATTCACTTTTTTCCGAGCTTTATAATACTCATCTGCAATATTAACAGCTGCAAGAACTGTGATCATAGGCATAGTGTATTGTTTCATATTTGTAGCAACTTCAACAATTTTGCCGTCTACATAATCAGCCAGCTGTATAATATATTCTCTTGGTGCATCCCCTGATATTTTATATTCTTGTCCATATATCTTAACACTTACCTTTGTCTTCTCACTCATCATACTCTCTCCAATAATTCTATTTTCCTACTAAAACAATTATAAACGAAACATGCTAAAAAATCCAAATAAATCTGAAAAGATTAATATCTAATTAAAATAATTTAAAATCAAATAGATAAGATACATACCTACCAACAATGCCCCTTCCTTTTTTGCAATAAAACCTTTTTTACCCTTAGCAATTATTCTGAAAATTAATAACAATACCAGCATAAAGGGTAGCTGTAATTTATAGAAATCTTCCGGAACGATAAGACCTCCCTTTGTTACAGCTGCCGAACTTCCAACTACAAATAAAACATTTAGTATGTCAGCTCCTATTACATTCCCTATTGCTATTTCACCGTGTCCTTTTCTTACAGCCGTAATGGCCGTAACAAGTTCGGGCAAACTGGTACCAAATGCCACTAAAGTTGCTGCAATAACACTTTGAGGGATTCCAATTCTTAAGGCAGTGATTTCAACAGAAGGAATAAGAATTTGTGATGATATGATTACCATTATGATACCTAATGCAAGCTTCAAAAATTGAGCAAATAAAGAAGTTCTATCTTCCGTTAGTAAAACCGGAGATTGGTTTTTAGACTTTTTCCCCCATTGTATTGTCATATAAATATATCCTGCCAGCAATAGAATAAATAGAAATCCTATCCATTGGGTGATAATCCCTGTTCCATTATAATAAGGCAAGCAGGATATAAATAGCAAAATACCCGCCGCCAATTGTATTCTTCCCTGATTATTTATTAGTTCTTTATCAATGAACAGTGTCCCTATCCACGCGGAAACACCAATGATCAATCCCGTATCAACAATAATAGAACCAATCGCATTTCCCAAGGCTAAATCTGCATTTCCCTTTACAGCTGCCAGCACGGAAACTGCTGCTTCTGGTAGTGTTGTACCCAAACTGACAATCGTGGCTCCAATAATCATTTTGGAAATACCCCAATGTATAGACAGACTCACTGCTTCATTCACCAAAATATCTGCACCTTTACTTAAAACAGCTAAGCAAACAGCAATCACAAGAATTAGTACCCATATATGAAAACCAATTAACACTGAATAAATAATTTCTTCCATTGTCTTTTCCTTTTGTTTTCCTTTTAGTTTTATTATTTTTTGCATCTAAAATACAAAAACTCTACAGTTATATTTTTAAAACTGTAGAGTCTCACTTGGCAATTGATTATATTGCTACCAAAGCCGGGATAGTTGCATCCGTACTGACGACTTTGATTCCTAAAATGGTAAGTTACTCCCTCTTACAACCATTATCATATATTTAAGGGTATATTTTGTCAAGAGTTATAAGGCTTATGATTTGTATGGCTATTCTCTTAACTCGGCTCCTAATTCTTCTTTCAAAACTTTAATAATACGTGAATGCACTTTGTTGACTTCTTCATCTGTTAAAGTTTTCTTGGCATTTCGATAAGTAAGGGAGTAAGCGACACTTTTATATCCTTCTTTTACTTGCTTTCCTCTATAGATATCGAAAAGTTCGACATTTTCTAATATTTTGCCTCCATTCTGAAGAATAATATTTTCAATCTCTCTGACATAAACTTTTTCCTCAACTACAATAGCAATATCTCTATCAATTGCCGGATATTTAGGCAAAGAAAAATATATTCTATCTGTTTGAGCATTTAAAAACATACTATCAAAATCCAATTCACAGAGATATACTCGGGGACAAATATCATAATTTTCTGCAACATCCGGATGAATTTCACCTATTATCCCGAGGAACTCATTCTTATACAGTATATTGGCACATCTACCGGGATGGTAAGTGGAATGGTTTGCCTCCGGTTCATATTCAGCACCTTTTATTCCAATTTTATCAAATAATGTTTCAACAATACCTTTAAGCATATAAAAATCATTCTCCTGCCCATATGCCCCTAACACCAAACTTATGGACTCATTGGGCAATTCAGTATCGGAAGGAAGGAATACTCTTCCTATCTCAAATGCAGCTGCTTTATTTATATTTCTATTATAATTAATTAACAGGGTATCCATCATGTTAGGAGCAAGCGTCGTTCTCATGATGCTGTTTTCCTCTCCAAGAGGATTAATCAACCTAATCCAATTTCTTTTGATACTTGTTTTAGGCAGCTTAATCATATCCACCCCTTTGGGACTGGTAAATGAATATGTTTGTATTTCATTTAAGCCGGCAGCAATAAGCACCTCTTTGATTATATTCTGCAAATCCAGTTTACTGCTGTTTCCACCCTGATTATACCCTTTTGGAACTGTGGCATCCAAATTGTCATATCCATATATCCGAGCTGCTTCTTCCAACATATCCACTTCTTCTTTTAAGTCCAATCTTACTGTAGGCGGCTGAACATATAGAGCATCTTTCCCCAAATCGACTTTCATTTCCAGTCTTCTATACAAATCTGCCAGTTCATTTACCGATAAGTTTGTATTTAAAAGGGCATTGATTCTATCGGACCTGACTTTTATGCTTCGTGGTTCTTCAATCTTTGGATAAATATCTATCGCTCCGCTTATAATTGTACCTGCACCCAGTTCTTCTATAAGCTTACATGCTCGATTAACGGCATCCAAGGCAAGATTTGGATCAATCCCCTTTTCGAATCTGGATGAAGCTTCTGTTCTAAGACCTAACTTTTTTGAGCTTGCTCTTACATTATCTGCATCAAAATTCGCAGCCTCAATAAGAATGCTTACCGTGTCATTTTTAATCTCCGAATTCAATCCGCCCATTATACCGGCTAAACCTACAGCTTCTTTCTCATCATTAATCATCAACATATTTGAATCCAGTTTCCGTTCTGCTCCATCCAATGTAGTAAATTTTTGGTTTTCGGAAGCAGTATCAACAATAATCTTATTGCCTGAAATATATCTTAAATCATAAGCATGCAGCGGCTGCCCATACTCTAACATCACATAATTGGTTATATCTACAATATTGTTTATAGGTCTTACTCCGCAAGTCATCAATCTTTTTTGAAGCCACCAGGGAGAGTGTTTAATGGTAATATCTTTCACAACTCTTGCCGCAAATCTTTTGCAAAGATCGGGTTTCTTGATTTCAACAGATATATATTCATTAATGTTATCTGTATTGCGTTTAATCTCTTTTGGCGGATATATTAAAGTATCGGAAAAAACCGCTGCCGCTTCCCTCGCTATACCCAGTATACTGAGGCAGTCCGGTCGGTTTGGGGTTATCTCGAATTCAACAACATCCTCTTTAAGGTCAAGTGCTTCTAAAATATCCATTCCCATAGGATAAGCCTGATCCAATATAAGAATTCCTTCTTTTATATCTGAAGGAACCACATTTTCGCCAAATCCCAATTCCTGCGCAGAGCATAACATTCCGTTGGACTCAATACCTCTAAGTTTACCTTTTTTAATTTTAATACCCCCCGGCAGCCATCCTCCTGATTGGACCACCGGCACATAGTCATCTTTTTTGACATTATCTGCACCTGTAACTATAACAAGGGATTCACTTCCAATATCTACGGTAATCACAAAAAGTTTATCTGCATCCGGATGTTTTTCTACTTTGAGCACTTTCCCTACCACAACTTTTTTAATGCCATCTCCATAATGATGAACGTTTTCAATATTCGAACCCGACATGATCATTTCATCATAGAATTTTTTTGATTCTATATGATTAATTTTTACATATTGATTCAACCAACTAATTGGGACTAACATACAAATACCTCCTTCTATCTGAATTGTTCAATGAATCTCATATCATTCTCATAAAACAGTCTTATATCATCCACTTCATATTTAAGCATGGCTATTCTCTCTACTCCCATTCCAAAAGCAAAACCGCTGTAAACTTCAGTATCAACTCCGCCTTCTTTTAACACATTCGGATGTACCATGCCTGCTCCAAGTATCTCAATCCAGCCGCTACCTTTACAAACACGACATCCGGTGCCGCCGCATTTAAAGCAAGTCACATCCACTTCCGCACTTGGTTCTGTAAATGGAAAATAATGCGGCCTAAATTTTGTTCTGACCTGAGGCCCGAAAAGGTTTTTCGCAAAAAAATCCAGAGTCCCTTTTAAATCAGACATAGTTATACCCTTATCCACTAAAAGCCCTTCTACCTGTTGAAACATTGGCGAATGAGTAGCATCAGGAGTATCGCATCGGAAGCACCTTCCCGGAGCAATAATCTTAATAGGAAGCTCCTGACTTTTCAGCGTCCTTACTTGAACAAAAGAAATCTACGTCCTAAGCAACACATTGTCGGAAATATAAAAAGTATCGG
>CAZKKX010000046.1:0-16338 GCA_964553505.1 uncultured Eubacteriales bacterium
CTGACTTTATAGAATAAATTTTTATCACATCGAACACCTGCATAAGGTGCTTCAGTAAGCAGAATACTATCATATGTTCTGTTCCAAAGCTCAAAACAGCCCTCATCAAATACAGCAGACCCAATAAATGTACTAAATGCATCATAAGGGTAGCAATCTGCCAGAACATCTACACCTTGGTCAATAGCAGACTGAATAACTTCCAAAGATTCCTTCATCATACCATAAGCGGTACAGCTTCCCAAATGAGATATTTGCATGGGTATATCTGTCACCCTTGAAATATTTATCATTTCTTTAATGGACTCAATACCATATTTAGCATCCTTTCGGTAGTGTGCGGATAGTAAAATTTCTTTGTTTTCTATTCCCTCGCAAAGCTGAATCACTTCATCAAAATCTGTTCCGGGAGAATACTCTAAACCAAAAGAAACGCCAATTGCACCCTTGTTGATGGCATCATTGGTCAACTGCTGCATTTTTTTTATTTCTTCTTTCGTTGACTTTCTGTATCTGTCTTTATTTCCAATAATACTGCGAAGATAATTATGCCCTATGAAAGACAAATAATTTACCGGAGCTCCATTATTATCGATAAAACCGAAAAAATCCTCCAAGCTTTGACGGTTGTTGCCGCAATTGCCGCCTACACAAGTCGTGCTCCCCATCAAAAGCATTCTGTCTGCAATATCATAAGCATTATTACCCTGTCCGGTACCAATGGTTTCCTCGTGCATATGTATATCAATAAATCCGGGTGCAACAATTTTATCCTTTGCATCTATTTCTTTCAAAGCCTTTTCTGAACAATCGCCAATACTTGCGATTTTTCCGTCTATTATACCAATATTACATTTTATTTCTTCTTCCGTTTCAAAGTCCAGCACCACAGCATTCATAATTTTCAAATCATACATAAATTTGTCCTCCTCCAAAAATAATTTCTTATCGATATATATTATTCTTACATTTTTATCCTTTATATTATATTACAAAAATGAACAGGGTTCCATTTTTTAGAACCCTGATTTTAAGTTTAATTACCGAATTTTAAAATAACGCTACAAATCAAAATTAGTGTCGGATAACTTCCTACTCATATACGCCACAGAATCTTTCAATAATTCTTCCATATATTTCAACAGCATCCACCAGCTCATCAATAGAAACGCTTTCATTTTTTGTATGAGAAGATGAAATCTCTCCCGGTCCGAATACAACCGTAGGAATATGCCCAAAATTAGAAAGAAGCGCAGCATCTGTCCACCCTCTTTTCCGAGTAATTTCAGGTTCTTTTTGAATTGTCTCACGGATAGAGTCTTTTACAGCCAATACGATGGGATCATTCGGTGGTGTCATTAAGTAAAGATGATCCAGGGTCAACATATTATTAGGCATGCGAATAATCTCCGTATCAAAATCGGGATCTTCAGATTTTATCGAATCAATAATCTCTTGATATTCCTGAATAACCGATTCTACTGTTTCTCCCGGAATATATCTGCGATCTATCTTAATGCTGCAAGTATCGGCAACAGTACTGGGCTGGTTTCCTCCGGAAATAACCCCAAAATTCATTACGGAAGGACCCATGTATTCATTATAACGATTCTTGAGTTTTGGGTACAGTTCTTTCCTTATTCTTTCTATTAGAACAGCTGCTTTTTCAATAGCATTAATCCCCAGATGAGGCACTCCGCCGTGAGCAGCTTTTCCTTTAACGGAAATCTCCAACCATTCTAATCCTCTGTGTCCAATAGCATATTCATAATGTGACGGTTCTCCCACCACCGCGCCATCTGCATGAAAATTAGATTTGACCAAGTGCTCTGTGCCTTCGCTTCTCTCCTCCTCACCTACGACTCCTGTGAAAACCACATTGCCTTTTAGCTTTATCCCTGCACGTTTGAATGAAATCATAGTCATTAACATACATGCAATGGGCCCTTTCATATCAACAGCACCTCTGCCCCAAATCCGTCCTTCCTTTATCTCTGCACCAAAGGCATCGATGGTCATATTATAGGGGGGTACTGTATCCATATGACCATTTAGCATTAAAGTTTTTCCCGTGCCGTCTCCTTTCAAAAAAGCCATAATATTGCTTCTTTCTCCTTCAACTATGACCCTCTCTGTGTCTATTCCATTATCTGTGCAAAACTGGAAAATAAAATCCCCTACTTCTTTTTCTCTATTATGTACATCTTTATGACTTGGGATTTTTATCAAGGATTTCACCAATTGAACAAGCTCATCCTGAGTATAATAATTATTAATGTCTTTCAACAATACCACCTCTGTTCATATTCTGAGTCACTCTTAAAACGGTCCGAAATTCATTGCATTCACTATAACTACCAGAACTGCGCCAAGTGCCAGCCATATGCACATCAATGGCCATAAAAACTTAAACCAATTCTCGTAAGATATTTTAGCTATCGACAATACTCCCATTAATGCAGCAGAAGTTGGAATTATTGAATTTGTAAAACCATCACCAAACTGGTAAGCAACAACTGCCGTCTGCCTTGTCACTCCTATAATGTCTGCCAAAGGTTTCATAATAGGCATTGTAGCTGCAGCCTGCCCACTTCCGGATGGAATAAAAAAATTGATAACAACTTGAGTAAGATACATACCTACTGCTGATATACTTTTAGGCAATGACTGAATAGCTACCGCAAGACCATGAACAATAGAATCCATAATAGCACCATCTTGCATAACAACAAGTATTCCCCGAGCTACCCCTACAACCAAAGCACCAAACACAATTGATTTAGCTCCAACAACAAATTCTTGTGCCAATTTGCTGGGTCCCAGCCTTCCTAAGAATCCTCCAATAATACCCATTGCCAAGAATGCCGTACTGATTTCTGTTATATACCATCCACTATTAAATACACCATAAATTATAAATCCAAAACCTACAACAATAGTAATCAATACAAGTATATGTTTTGATTCTAAATCAGGTATTCTATCCAAATCAATATGCTGGTCTTTTTCTTCAATTTCAAGATTATAGACACAGCTCTTGGATGGATCTTTTCTAACTTTATCTGCATACCGCATTAGATACCAGCAAGTCACAATCAGGAATAAAATTAGAAAAACTATTCTTACCTGCAAACCAGAAAATAGTGGCAGTTCGGATATACCTTGAGCAACACCGACAGTAAAAGGATTCATGAATCCCGATGTAAACCCGCATGCTGCACCAAGAGTAATCATTGCAGTTCCCGTTATGGCATCATACCCTAATGCTCTGGCAAGGGCAATTCCAATGGGAACAAACACTATTGTTTCTTCTGCCATTCCAAAAGTTGCACCTCCTAAAGAAAAAATGAAGAGGAAAATAGGAATCATTATTTTTTCTTTACCTTGAAGCCCTTTAGCAATTTTCCCGATACCAGCCTCTATGGCACCGGTAGCTGTGATCATCTGAAAAGAACCTCCTACAAGAAAAATAAAGAAAATAATACTGGCAGCGTCCTTCATACCATTTGGAATAGATTGGAATAATTCAAAAAATGAAATTGGACTTTGTTCTACTGCATGAAATGATTCCGGATCTACTACGGTCCTTCCTGTTGCCGGATCCTCAATTCTAACATATTCACCTGCAGGAACAATATAAGTTAAAATAGACATGATTAATATTACAGCGAAAAGAATAACGTAAGTATGAGGCACTTTAAATTTCTTCTTTTTTGAATTTAATGTTTCAGCTTGTTGATTCAAGTAAATAACCTCCTTTAATACTTAATAATTTAATATACTTTTGCTGTTTCAAGATGACTGAGAAATTTCTTGATCCCCCTTTCTTTAAACCCATTAAAGGTTGCATTTATAGTTTGGATTATTATGTCCCGAGTATGGAGTGTGAGATTTGTTAGTGCAATAAAGTAAAGGAATTCAAATATCAAGATATTATTTCATACTGCCTGTTTCCATATATCTAATATGCCATGAAAAAACCTCTTTTAAAATATGAGGAGTATGCTTCCACTCCTGAGAAAGAGATCTGTGAAAGTAGTCCAGCAACATTGGCATATACTGGGGATGAGCACAATTATTTATAATTTTAAGTGCCCGTTCTTTAGGACTTAAACCTCTCAAATCCGCATATCCTTGTTCTGTCACAATCACCATGACATCATGCTCCGTATGGTCCACATGTGAAATCATAGGTACAATTGAAGAAATGGCACCATCTTTAGCAATGGACTCTGTAGAAAAAATAGAAATCGCTGCATTTCTTGCAAAATCTCCGGAACCGCCAATTCCATTCATTATTTTTGATCCCATGAGATGAGTAGAATTTACATTTCCATAAATATCAAGTTCTATTGCCGTATTTATGGCCACAACACCTAAACGCCTGATTACTTCAGGATTATTACTTATCTCCTGAGGTCTTAATATAATTTTATTTTTAAAAAATTTGATCTCCTTTTCAAATCTTTTCAAACCTGCAGGTGAAGGACTCACGGCCGTAGCCGAAGCTACCTTTGCTTTACCGCATCTTAAAAGATCCAACATGGAATCCTGAACCACCTCTGTGTAACAGGTTAAATTTCCAAACTCCGATTCACATAGTCCATACAAAACCGCATTCGCCACACTTCCAACACCTGACTGTATGGGAAGAAGATTAGAAGGAAGACGGTTAAATTTTACTTCATTTCTCAAAAAAGAAAGAATGTTATCGGATATTCTTTTCGACACTTGATTGACTTCAGTCAAATCTCTGGTTTTATCCTGGGTGTCGGTGATTACTATTGCCTTGATTTTATCTTTACCGCAAGGAATATAGGTGGTACCGATTCTTGTACCGACATCAAATAATGGAATAGGTTTGCGATAAGGAGGATTTTCTGTCGTATAGATATCAGCCATGCCTTCATACTCCAGAGGCTTAGACATATTAATTTCAACAATTACATGCTCCGCCTTTTTTATAAAAGTTGGTGTGTTGCCCAATCCCATGGTTGGGATAATATGACCATCTTTAGTGATTGCCGCTGCTTCAACTATTGCAATGTCTATTTTAGGAAGCATATCATAATGAATATATTGCGGCATGTGACTTAAATGCATATCCAGATATGCCACTTCTCCCGCATTGATTTTATTTCTAAGTACATCCGTAGTCTGATACGGCAACCTTTTAGAGATAATCCCCGCTTCTGCCCAAGACTGGTCGATTTCAGGTCCCAGAGAGGCTCCAGAAAAAAGATTTAATTTTATCCTGCTGTTCTCTTTTTTTACTCTATCTGCCAAAGCCATAGGCACTTCTTTAGGATAACCTGACGGTGTAAAACCGCTGACCGCAACTGTCATGCCATCTTTTATCAATAAACTCGCACTTTCACAATCAGTTACCCTATTTTCTAATAATTTATTTCTAATACGATCTTTTAATTCACTCAATATATGTCCCCCTAAATGCAAAACAAATCTTCTACTTATATAATAGAACATTCTGTCATTTAATGAAAATATTTTAAAAATATGATACTATAGTTTAAAACTATGTAAAATAGGATATAGGAGTTGTAAAGAAATGAATATTAATCAACTCAAATACTTTCAAACTGTCTCTAAGCATAAAAACATAACAAAGGCGGCAGAAGAATTACACATTTCTCAGCCTTCCGTAAGCAACGCTATTAAAGAATTAGAAATGGAATTCGGAGTTTCTTTATTGGAGAGAAGAAACAAGAAGATTTCATTGACCGGTGAAGGGCTTTATTTTCTCAACAAAGCAAATCAACTACTGAACTGTTTAGAAAATTTTTATGATGAAATCTTGGATCTAAGCCAAAAAAAGAAGCATAAGATAAAAGTAGGTATCCCTTCTATTATGGGTACATTTCTCCTCCCTCGTATCTTTTCTTCCTTTCAAAAGCTACATCCTGATATTCAATTAGAATTTTTTGAATATGCATCAATTGATGCCGCTAAAATGCTGACTGATGATGTCCTCGACTTAGCATTTATTCTTTTGGATAACGATACAATTAACTATTTCAATACCAAAATGATTCTGGAAACAGAAGTTTCTTTTTGCGTCAACAGAAAAAATCCTCTTTCCAAAGAAAAAATCATAACCTTCTATCAATTAAAAGAGACTCCTATTGTACTGCTTCTTGAAGGCTCCTATCATTACAAAATCATCAGTAAAAAATATAAAGAAAGCAATGCCACACCAATGATTATTTTACATTCAAACCAGCTGTCATCTCTCAAGTATTTTGTTGAAAACAACATGGCGGCTACATTCTTATACAACGAAGTATTTAAGGAAAATCCAAATATTGCATCAATTCCTCTTAAAGACCCCATAAAAACAAAAATTGGTCTCATATGGAAAAAAAATAAATACTTATGTGACTCGGTAAAAGTATTTATTAATGAAATTCACGAGCTATTATAGACTTCCTTAGTTTTCTCACATAGGGCTAACAGAAACTATATTCTTTTAATATTTTGTAAACCACTACCAAGATTTGAAGATATAATCCAAATAATCCTTATGGGTTTTAGGTGTAAATAAACTTACAATAGGAACGATCAATAGCGGTATGACAATAGATATCGCCCCTATTGTCGGAATATGCGGGCTATTAAAACCATATTTTATAATACCTATAATCGTAATGCTAAGTGCGGTCAGCAACCCTGCCCAAACTCCTGCGAGCGTTACTTTTTTCGAAAAAAGTCCATACAAATACGGCGCCAATAAACAACCGGATACCGCTCCCCAAGATACAGCCGCCAATGAAAGAACCGGTGTATTTACTGTTGCCATAATAAAAGAAAGTATAACGAAAAACACACATAAAAGTCTCATTAATACAACCATCGTTTCTTTTTTGATATCCGGCTTCACAACACCCCTAATAAGATCCACTGCAATGGCCGAGCTTGACGCCAATACAAGAGAAGCTAAAGTGGACATGGACGCTGAAAGAATCAATACAAAAATAATGGCCGATACCCAATCCGGCAATGTTTTTGAAATAATTTGTGGAACAACCATATCAAATGTTTCAGGTCTTTGATTTTCAAGTATTAG
Organism: uncultured Eubacteriales bacterium; assembly: GCA_964553505.1. GTDB lineage: Bacteria > Bacillota > Clostridia > Peptostreptococcales > JAAYPU01 > JAENZQ01. The sequence goes on from CAZKKX010000046.1 coordinate 7,085, forward strand.
TCTTCCACATACACCTGTATAATACCCTCCAAAAGTTACTAAGGCCGCGAATCCTGTTGATACCCATTTAGCAGCATAAATCGACTTTTCATCTTTTATGGTATACAATTTATGCACCATTCCCGGCATACCCCAACTTCCAAGGCTGGTTAAAAGAACCAGTGAAGCCAGCGGGATCAGCCCCGGCGGTCCTACGGGAGCAGCAAGTCGGGAATCAATTAATGAAAGTTTTTGAGAAGTCTGGAAAAAGCCACCCACCAAATCGTTGGACATAACAAAAAATAGCATAAGAATAACACCGATGATCATGATAATCCCCTGGAAAAAATCAATCCGTGTAGCTGCCACAAAGCCGCCGAAAAATAAGTAAAATGAAGTAAGGATAGTCATAATCAAAAGTGCATACATAAAGCTCATCCCAAATATTTCCTCAAACAAATATCCAAGACCTTTATATACAGAAGCCGAGTACGGTACTAAAAAAATAAAAATAACCAGGGCGGAAACAATCTGTAGTCCTTTACTTTTATATCTTATACCTAAAAATTCCGGCATGGTGGATGCATTTAAACGATGTGTCATTTCACGAGTCCTCTTCCCAAGAGCATGCCATGCCAAAAAACTTCCAATCAAAGAGTTCCCTACAACAATCCATAATGTGGACATGCCAAATCCCCAGCCCATTTTACCGGCATATCCTATAAACATGACTGCTGAAAAATAAGCAGTACCGTATGAAAATGCTGATAACCATGGATTTATAGATCTGGACCCCAAAAGGAAATCTGAAAGCCCATTAATTCTTCTGTTACTTAAAAAAGAGATAATTGCAATAATAAATATATAAAGAATCATCATAAAAAAGTGCATAAAAAAACCCTCCAACAGCAATGATTAAAGCAAAATTAAACAGAAAATAGCTTCAGAGAGAAAAAATGGCTTAAGATTATCCCTACCTGGCTACTTGCCTTCAATGCCATATTCTACAATATTTCTTATTCCAATGCAATATTATTTCTGCTTTTCTCTAATCTCAGATATTTCCGGAATGGAACGATGTCCCAGTCCAATAACTACCTCATTCAAATGAAGAAGCCCAATACTCATAAAAATACATACGCTTAAATGTTCTTTGTGACGGCAAATGCCTATTTTGCCGCCTCCATTCAACCCACTTGCTTTTGCTGCAATTTGCATAATAGCTTCTCTTGCGGCACCTGCAATGGCACCATCATGAACATGGCACTCAGTAGTAAGGTTGTTTTTCCGTGAAGCCAATATTGCTCTTTCAATAACTATATGAATCGTTTCAATAATATTTCCACCTACATCCACCGCAACTGCAAGGACATCTTTTTCTTTTAATTTTTTTATTAGCTGTTCTTCAGAAGCTCTTGAAGTAGTAATGGCGAGTTTAATTGCCGCCTTTGCAACATCTGTACTATCATACATTTTATCGACCTCCTGTATAAGTGTGAGTTAAAATTTAAGATTTAAGATTTAAAATCTATGATTTATGATATATGATTTAACTGAAAAACTCTTACCAACCATAGGCTGGAGGGTTATTATCCTCTTATTACTGCCTCTGACCCTCTGACCCTCTGACCCTCTGACCCTCTGACCCTCTAACCCTCTAACCCTCTAACCCTCTAACCCTCTAACCTATTATATCCTTTCTGCGAATTTCCATCAACAGATTAACATATTCCTCATCATATGATATAATGTATTGGCATGATTTTAATTTCTAATGAGGTGATTTGCTTGTCAGAAGGAGAAAGATACAGCCGGCGAACGGCAAAAAGAAGTAAAAATAATAAAAAGAAAAAAAAGAAGTTTAAGATTATAAAGATCATTTTTCTGATAATTATAGCTTTAGGTGTTATTGGCTCTTCTGCTGTAGGAGTTATGACCTATAATGTCATCCAGAACACAGAACCCATTGATCCAAATAACATATACAGTCTACTGAATGAAAATTCATTTATCTATGATCAAGAAGGAAATGTCATAGAAAAAGTTCAATCTAATTATGACGGTTTGAGAACCAATGTCAAGTTTAATGATATACCTGAAGATTTACTTAATGCGTTTATTGCCATAGAGGATAAGACTTTCTGGGAGCATAAAGGTTTTAATATTGTTCGTATTTTTGGTGCTATTTGGGAAGGTCTTTCATCAGGTGAGAATATTCGTGGAACCAGCACCATTACCCAGCAGCTGGCAAGAAATTTATATTTAGCAGAAACTAAATCCGAACGGTCATTAGATCGAAAAATTAAAGAAGCCTATTATGCCCTCTTATTAGAGAAATCTCTTAGTAAGAAACAAATAATAGAAGCCTATTTGAATACCATATATTTGGGATTTGGTGCTAATGGTGTACAGGCTGCTTCACAAGAATACTTTTCAAAAGACATTGATGAATTGAGTTTGCCGGAATGTGCTCTTATTGCAGGCATAACAAAAAATCCATCTAAATTTGCACCTATTAAAAGACTTCGAAATGAAGATATAGACCCTGCTGATCCCAACATTATAAATATTGGAGAAACCTACACCCTTTTATATGATGATCGATTTAGAGACCGTCAGCTTGTGGTTTTGAAAATGATGCTGGAAAATAATTTTATATCGCAGGAACAATACGATGACGCCATAGATACGGATATGCGTAATCACGTAAATCCTTCTTTCAGCGAAAACAAAGAAATCTCTTCATATTTTATTGATAAGGTTAAATCAGATGCATTATCTGCTCTTATAAACGATTACGGAGCTTCTGAGAAAGAGGCTCATGATATGCTGTATAAAGCCGGTTTAAAAATTTACTCCACCATTGATATGAAATTGCAAAGAATTGTTGAAACTGAATTCGATGATTCAAGTAATTTTCCTAATACTCGTGCAAGTAAAGATAACCACGGTAATATACTGGATAAACAATATAGAATAATGCTCCATAAATATGATAATTTATTTAATCATGAAAACGCTTTTGTGTTACAAAGCTCCGATTACAATAAAGATGCTTCAGGAAACCTTGTCTTAATGAAAAATAAAAAATTGCTTTTTAACAGCTATAAAGAAAATGATGAAATAATTGATATCAAGATCTCAATTAAAGATTATTATAAAGACAGCGACGGATTTACCATAACCAAAGGCAGCCGATTAATGATTCCCAACACTTATAAAGAACTTGACTCCGAAGGCAATGTTGTCATAAGCAAACAATTCCTTCAAGACAATCCTGAATTTTTTGTACAAGATGGAGAAAACTATTTGATTCAAGAAAATAATTTAAATTTAAGCGAGGAAGTGATGCAACCTCAATCTGCCATGGTTATTATTGATCCTCATACCGGTGAAATAAAAGCTTTAGTTGGAGGCAGAAATATTTCCGGTAAATTGTTGTACAGCAGGGCAACAAATCCCTCTCAACCGGGTTCTTCCATAAAACCTTTAGCTGTATACACTCCTGCCTTAGATAATGGGTGGACAGCAGCTTCTATTATTGATGATGCTCCCCTGTTCAATAAAAAAGGAGAAGTGTGGCCAAGAAATTGGTACACCGGCTTCAAAGGTCTTGTCACTTTACGGTATGCAGTCGAACAATCTATTAATGTTGCTGCTGTAAAAGTATCGGAAGCCATCGGAGTTGAAACATCAAAATCTTATCTGAAAGATTTTGGTGTGACTTCAATTATAGAAGAAGGGTCTTTTAATGATAACAACTCTGCAGCTTTGGCATTGGGAGGAATGACCAGAGGAATTTCTCCATTGGAAATGACTGCTGCCTATGGAACATTAGCCAATAAAGGTGTATATAATGAACCTATTTCCTTCACAAGAATTGAAGATAAAAACGGAAATGTAATTCTCGAGAATATTCCGGAACGTCATACGGTTGTAGATGAAGATGTGGCTTTTATGATGACCGATATTCTTGTTTCCAGTGTGAGATACGGAACAGGAAGCAGAGCCAGCATATTCAGCGGAAACACAACCATTCCTATTGCCGGTAAAACTGGAACTACCAGCAGCAATTATGATGCTTGGTTCATGGGATATTCACCATACTATGTAGGTGGTCTATGGATCGGTAATGACTTGGATATAGAACTTTCTCAGGGCAGTACTGTGAGTGCACAACTCTGGAGTAAAATTATGAAACAGGTTCATGAAAATTTACCAGCAAAAGAATTTGAAAGACCATCTAATATCATTCGGGCAACTGTCGACAATAAGTCCGGTAAAGTACCTACAGAAATAAGCCATATGGATCCCAGACAAAACAATATTATAAGCGAATATTTTATTTCAGGTTCTCAACCCACGGAATATGATGACATTCATGTTTTAGCAGATATTGATATTTTCACAAACAGGCTGGCAACACCTTCCTGTCCTCAACAGTTTGTTGAGCAAAAGGTGTATACAAGACGCCCATATCCGTTGATTGAAGATCCTAATCTATTTCCTGAAGATTATATTTACGAGATGCCAAGGTACTATTGTCCTCTTCATAATCCATCTTATCAATTATACCCAACAGATATAGAAATGGACAGTGATTATGAACAAGAACAAAACGGAGAAACAGACTTCGATTTTCCGTCAAATGATAATGAAATCAATGATGATATAGGCGAGATGACAGATAATGAAAATTCAACTGAAACAGAATACCCTATAGAAAGCAGAATGAACGATCAGAATGAATAAAAGACTTTCACTTACACTCCTTACTTATTTCTTTGTTTTGGGTGAGCAAATAACTGCAATAGCATAGCCAAACACAACCGCTGCCGCAACACCGGCAGCAGTAGCTTCAACGCCTCCTGAAAAGGCACCTAATAAACCGTCTGTCTTTACTCCTTCTATTGCTCCTTTTGCCAGTGAATAACCAAATCCGGGAAGCGGAACAGTGGCTCCTGTCTTTCCAAAATCAACAATAGGTTCATAGATGCCTACGCCTGTAAGGACTGCTCCTAATACTACAAATAACACCAACACATGTGCAGGTGTTAGTTTTGTACCGTCCATTAATAGCTGCCCAATCACACAGATGATTCCCCCTGTAATAAATACATAAACATATTCCAAAATAACACCTCCATATATAAAAATTAAGATTTATGATTTATGATTTAAGGTTGAAGGTAGAACTTTAACTGTAAATTGTTTTTACTTTCATATTGAAACTGCTACGGCATGAGCAATACCCGGTATGCTTTCCCCTTGCTGTGTACTGATTGTGGAAAGAAGTGCTCCTGTAGAGACAAGCAGCACATTTTTTAATTCTTTTTTTGTCATTCTTTTAAATATATTTCCGCAAAACACTGAAGCAGAACATCCACATCCGCTTCCGCCGCAATGGGTATCCTGATTGATACTATCAAAGATCATAACACCGCAATCGTTATATACACTTTCAACATTAAATCCTTTCTCCGTCAATAGATCCTTTGCTATTTGCATTCCAAATTGACCTAAATCTCCAGTAAGAATCATATCATAAAAATCTGGAGACCTTCCGGTATCACTTAAATGCATGGCGATTGTATCTACTGCGGCAGGAGCCATGGCTGCTCCCATATTGTTTGCATCACTTACTCCATAATCCACCACTTTACCCGCAGTTATATGAGTTATGACAGGACCTGCACCTTGAGCCGCAAGAATCAAAGCTCCCGCGCCTGTTACAGTCCATTGTGCTGTTGGCGGCTTTTGATTCCCATGCTCAAGAGGAAAACGATATTGTCTCTCAGCCGTGCTAAAATGGCTTGAAGTAGCAGCTATAACATGATCTGCAAATCCACCATCTATCAAAACAGAGGCAAGACTTAGAGATTCGGTCATTGTAGAACATGCACCATACAACCCATAAAATGGAATTTTTAAATCTCTCGCCATATATGAAGCCGACATAAGCTGATTTAGCAAATCTCCACTCAAAAGAAAATCAATATCTTCAGGCGTTTTCCGGCAATTTTTAAGAGATGCGTTTATCGCAGTTCTTAACATTTTGCTTTCTGCTTTTTCCCATGTTTTTTCTTTATACATATCATCTTCCAATATTTCATCAAACCAATCCTTAAGGGGTCCTTCTCCTTCTTTGGGACCCACTATTGAATAGGCAGATATTATTTTGGGCGGAAGAGGAAATCGAATTGTTTGTTGTCCCATTTTTTTGACAGCCATTTGTCTATCTCCTTTGAAAAACTAAGTTATAACGGCATATATAATGCCAATAATCACTGATGATGAATAACCGCATACCAGAACCGGACCTGCTAAACTGAATAATTTTGCTCCTGTACCTAAAACAATACCCTCTTTCTTGTATTCCATTGCGGGAGATACAATAGCATTGGCAAATCCGGTTATAGGTACAATCAATCCTGCACCTGCAAACTTAACAAGATCATCATATATGCCTAATCCTGTTATAAACTGGGCCGAAATAATCAATACCATAATAACTATGGTTCCGGCTGTTTTCTGATCAACGCCTCTGCTTTCAATCCAATTTTGCAAAATAAATCCTATAATACAAACTGTGCCTCCTGCAAAAAATGCTTTCATACAGTTGGTCACATACTTCGGTTTTGGTGCAACATTGTTAACATAATAATTGTATTTTTCATTCATCCGATTTTTTTTTTGACTCATTTTAATCTCTCCCTATATTAATTTGGTACAGATTTATTATGTACATTTAAAAGCAAAAAAACACAAAAAAATGAAGAGTTCCTTTTTATTAAACTCTTCAGGCTTATTCTTCCACTATTTCATCTTTCATTCGGCTTAATATTTTCTTTTCAAGGCGTGAAACTTGTACTTGCGATATATTTAGTATATCGGCGACTTCTTGCTGGGTCATATCTTTAAAATATCGGAGCACCACAATTTGCCTGTCTCGGTCTTTCATCTGACTGATTAAGTTTTTTAATGTAATCAGATTTATCTTATTCTCCTCTTCATTGGTTTGTGGTTCCTTGAAAAAAATGTCCTTTCTTTCTGTATCATCCATGCTTTCTATTCGGCTGACTGAAGAATTAGCTTCAATAAGAAACAAAATTTCCTCTTTGTCCATTTTCATCTCCTCAGCCAATTCACTGATTTTCGGATATCTACCGTGCTTAATATATAAAGATTCTTCTGTATCTTTAAGCTTTCTTATGCCATTTTTTACATCTCTGCTAATCTTTATTCTACCGTCATCTCTTAAAAACCTTTTAATTTCTCCAATAATCAAAGGAACTGCGTATGTAGAAAATCGAACATTATACTTGAGGTCAAAACGGTCTACCGCTTTTATTAAACCAATGCATCCAATCTGATATAGATCTTCCCATTCATAACCGGTACTAAGAAATTTGGTGACAATGCTTTTCACCAACCCAATGTTTTCACTGATAACATATTCTTTAGCTTCCTCATTTCCTGACTGGGCTTCAAATATTTTCTCATGTATTTCCTCTTCCCACGAGCCTGAGTATTTAATTGTACTTTCCATTCCAATACCCTTAATCCTATTGAATATCCCTATTCAAAGTTTTCTTTAATGTTACTTTAGTTCCTTCTCCCGGTAAAGATTGAACATCCATCTCGTCAACAAAAGTTTCCATAACCGTAAAACCCATCCCTGATCGCTCTTGTTCAGGCTTGGATGTAAACAGCGGTTCCCTTGCCTGATTGATATCCTCTATTCCAACGCCATGATCCTCAATAATCATTTCGACAGTATAATCATTAATAGTACAATAAAGCTCAATAATGCCCTCTTCATTCTTGTCATAAGCATGAATAATAGAATTGGTTACCGCTTCAGATAATGCGGTTTTTATCTCTATCAATTCTTCAATTGTCGGGTCAATTTGCGATACAAATGCTGCAACTGCAACCCTGGCAAAAGATTCATTTTCTGATTTGTTTATAAATTCCAACTTCATTCTATTATAAAATGTCATCTCCTCACCCCTTACTCATTAAATGCTTTTATGGCCTGATCCCTATAATCGAATTTCTCGATAATTGAATACAAGTCCGCAACAGCAAAAATCTTATCTACATATTTATTACAATTGGCAACTCCTACCCTGCCATTCATGTCATGAATTTTATTATACCTGCCAATAATTACGCCTATTCCTGAGCTATCCATAAAAGTTACTTTTTTGAAGTCAAAAATAAGGTGGTTGATAAAAAAGGCATCTATTGTTTTATCTAATTCTTCCCGGGCATCTTTTGCGGTATGATGATCCAGTTCCCCATCAAGTTCGGCAATTAGTATATTATCTATCGTTTCAAAACTTACTCTCATTGCAATCCTCCTTTTCTGTTCTATTCATTGTAATATTTCTACTTCTATTAAAAAAATCCTTTAGCAAAAAAAATCTAAAGGGTTCTATTTTTATCAAATTCCGTCGAACGGAAGGGACGGTTCTTTTTGTTAAGAAACGGAAGGGACGGTTCTTTTTGTTTACTTTCAACAAGAAGAGAGAAATCCCGAAAGAGGCAAACAAAAAGAACCGTCCCTTCCGTTTCATTTATCTATCTTCAACAATGGTAACTTCCATCTCTTCAATAGCTTCTTGAATAAGCATTTCTCCGTCCAGCAATGATTCGGATTTTAATACTTTTTCTAATTTAGGCTTTGTCACAGGATGTTTAGGAAGAAAAACCGTACAGCAATCTTCATACGGAAGTATTGACGTATCATAGGTTCCTATTTCCTTTGCAGTATCCATTATATCGACTTTATCAAGAGCAATTAAAGGTCTCATAACCAACATCTCGACAGAATGATCCGAAGCAATGAGACCATGAATGGTCTGGCTGGCTACCTGACCCATGCTTTCACCGGTGATTAAGGCATCACACTCATTGGATACGGCAATCCTTTCGGAAATTTTCATCATAAATCGACGTGACAAAATCGTTAATTCTGGCTCAGGGCATTTTTCCGCAATCTTCTGCTGAATATTTAATAAATTCACATGGTGTATTTTTATTTGACCACAATACTCTGTAAGAATTTTTGCAAGATCCATCACCTTTTCCTGAGCTCTTTCACTGGTAAATGGATATGAATGGAAATGTACAGCTTCAATGCACATGCCTCTTTTAGCCATCATCCATCCTGCTACGGGGCTATCTATTCCTCCCGAAAGAAGAAGCAGTCCTTTGCCATTTGTCCCAAGGGGCAAGCCACCGTGTCCCCTAATCTTTTCGCTATAGAT
>CAZKKX010000047.1:0-16100 GCA_964553505.1 uncultured Eubacteriales bacterium
CATGCAGACCACTATAAAGGGATAGTATCTGTTATGGAAGAGATAAAAGTTAATAAAACTGCCATGTATAAAGAAAGCAGTGAACCAGGGGTGAAGGAGCTTATTGTAAAATCTTGTAAAAATAATAATTCTGTGATTACATACCTTAAAAAGAATGATAAAATAAATATTCAGAAAGATATATTCTTTAAGGTGCTTCATCCGGAAGAAGGATATAATAATAAAGAAGAAAATAATAATTCGCTGGTACTGCTTCTTGATTATCAAGGGCATAAAATTCTGTTTACGGGCGATATAGAAGAGGAAGCAGAATACGTACTTGTAAAAGGAAATATTGATCTACAATCGAGGGTATTAAAAGTACCCCACCATGGAAGCAAGACGTCCAGTACAGAGGCTTTGATAGAAAAGGTTAACCCTGAAGCAGCCGTTATTTCTGTTGGGAATAATTCTTTTGGGCATCCGGCACAGGAAGTTATAAACAGATATAAAGATGAGGGTGTCAGGGTGTTTAGAACAGACAAAGATGGTGCGGTTCTTATTGATATTCAAAAAAAGCATATCTTTATTAAAACTATGATGGAGGGGGAGAGGTATGAGTTATAAAGAATTCGTACAACACCCGAAAACAAAAGAGCCCTTGCAAGTATATATTTTTTTTGGAAAAGAAAGATATTTGATTAATTGGGCAATTGATGCCTTAAAAGATAAATATATTACAACATCGCTATCAGATTTTAATTATGATAAAATGGACGGTACGGCAGTGAATTTTGGAGACATTGTTAGTATATGTGAAACTTTACCCATGATGTCAGATAGAAGAATGGTGGTACTGGATAATTTCCCTTTATTGGAAGGAGAAAAAGTCAGAAACTTTAGTGATGAAGATGAAAAACAATTTGTTAAATATCTGGAGCAGAATCCTTCTTACAATATTTTTGTTATAACAGGCGGAGAGAAGATAGATAAAAGAAAATCGCTGTATAAAAAATTTATTAAATCTGGCAGTATTTTTGAGTTTGCATTGCTTCAGCCGCCGGATCTTAAAAAATGGATATCAAAAAGATTCAAGCAAAACGGTAAAACAATCAGCAATGGAGTTTTGCAGACGCTTATAGAGGCAACCGGATATTATGATAAAGATTCAGATTATACGCTGTATAATTTTGAAAACGATATAAAAAAAATCTTGCATCTTATGGGAAATGAGCAGGAAGCCCAAGATGGGCACATTCTACAAACGGTAACAGGACATATTGAAAGGAACGTTTTTGACTTCGTTGAGGCGATAAGCAACAATAAGAAGTCTGAAGCGCTAAAAGTACTAAATTTTGCATTGCTTTACGGAGAAGCGGAATATAGACTGCTGGCTCTGTTAAACAGACAATTTGAAAATTTGCTTCAGGTAAAAATATTTAAAGAAAATGGCAAGAATATACTTTATATACGAGAGAAACTTTCACTGCCGGATTTTGTAATTAGTAAATTGATTAAAGCATCTAACGGGTTTTCTGTGGAAAGGTTAAGAAAAGCAAATATGAAGATCTGTGAAGCAGATAAAAATATAAAAACCGGAATTACGGACCCCAGACTGGCTTTAGAGCTGCTGGTCGCGGAAATATAAATAAGTGAAAGCAGTTTATGGAGTATGGAGTATAGATTATGGATTATGGAGTATAGATTATGGATTGTAGATTCGGGTAAGTGAAAGTGTAAGGACAGCCCTTGCGGCTGTCCGCACTTTCTTTTTGTCATTGTCTCCGTCATTTTAATACATATGATTGTATGGCGGAATTTTCATGTTCTCATAAAGCGGTATATGTGTTAAAATACATAATGATAAATGTAACTGATTAAGTAAGGGTTGAGAAAGGAAAGAGAATGGAAAAATATTGCGAGGAGTTCATGATAATTGCTAATCCAATTATTAATCACGAAATATATACAAAAATGAAATATATAAAACATCATAATGAAAGCGTATATGAGCATTGTTTGGACACGGCATACATGTCCTATAAAATTTCTAAAAAAATGAGGCTGGATTATGTATCGGCAACAAGAGGGTGTTTATTACATGATTTTTATTTATATAAATTCAAAAAAGGAAAAGGGATAAGCTTTTTCTCAGCACCTTTTTCCCATGCTAAGAATCATCCTTTGATCGCTCTTGAGAATGCAGGCAAATATTTCAGGCTCAACCATAAGGAGAAGGATATTATTAAAAACCATATGTTTCCAATACGTGTTCCAAGAAGCAGAGAAGCATGGATCGTAACTTTTGTGGATAAATTTCTGGCAGTATATGAGTATAGCACAAGAGCCAAAAATAGGATTATCAGTAAAGATGATGTTATATTTAATGAGGTGTAACAGAAATATAATCCGTCACTTTAAGAACAATAGAAAAAGATTTTAGGAAGATTTGATTGAATCTTCCTGAAATAAACAAAATTAATTTAAGCAGAGTCAGGAGATTCTGCTTTTTTTATCATAATGAGTTTTTACCGTAAAGAAGGTTTTTAAAAAATGAAATATCTGCTTCATTATTCTCCGATTTTGAATAAATAATAAGATAAGTCAAAAAATAGGATTAAAAATTAAAGGAGAACAGAACATATGAAAGCAGATGTACATAATTCTTATTGGCAGGATACGGCAGACATAAGGGTCTTTGAGCCGCTTAAAAACAATATGGAAGTAGATACATTGGTAATAGGGGGAGGTATTGTCGGAATCACGACTGCTTATTTTTTGACAAAAAAAGGCGTTAAAACCGCTGTTGTGGATGGAAGTACAATAGAGAAAAATACAACAGCTAAAACGACTGCTAAAATAACATATCAACATGGAGCGATTTATAATGATTTAATTTCCGGCGTGGGAAAAGAAAAAGCATATCAGTACTATGATGCCAATAAAAAAGCAATTGTACTGATTAATAATATTATAAAAGAGCATAACATATCCTGTGATTATAAAACACAAACTGCATATTTGTATGCCGCAAAAGAAAATGAGATGAAAAAGCTTGAAAAGGAAAGAGAAGCATATGAAAAATTAGGAATGGATTATACCTATACAAAAGAAACTAAGTTACCTTTTAAGGTAATAGGTGCTTTGGGAATTAAGAATCAAGGGCAGTTTCATCCAATAAAATACATATATGCATTGACCAAAATCCTTGAAGATTCAGACTGCAAAATTTTTGAAAATACATGTGTTCTTGATGTGCTGGGAGATAAGCCTCCATTTAAAGTTATTACAGAATATAGTGAGATAAAGTGCCAAAATGTAGTTATGGCATGCCATTATCCATTCTTTAAAGATGGCAGACACGGTATGTATTTTCTCAGAGTATACCAATCAAGATCATATGTCTTTGGAGTAAGGAATAATTCAAAGCCCTTTGAGGGTATGTATATAAATATAAATGATCCCATCTATTCATTAAGATATCAATTTGATGATAGAGGGGCATTGCTTCTTTTGGGAGGAGGCAATCACAGAACAGCGGAAAAAGAAGATGAAAGGGATTCATATAATGAACTAAGAAGCTTTTGCAATAAGAATTTCCCAAATTCTAATATTGAATATATTTGGTCAAATCAGGACTGCATGACACTGGACGATATACCATATATTGGGCAAATGTCTTCAAATATACCGGGAATATATGTGGCAACAGGATTTAAAAAATGGGGAATGACTTCAGGCACTATTGCAGCAAAGATAATCAGTAATTTGATTTTGAAAGATAAAGGTCATGATTTAGAGGTATTTTTGCCATCAAGATTCAATGTAATTGATTCAACTAAAAATTTTATTATAAATGGATTAGAAGTTGCTGAAAGCTTTATCATGAGATTACTACCCATTGAATTAGAAGAATTGGAAGAAGTGTCAGAAGGGGAAGGAAAAATTATTGAATATAAGGGAAGTAAAATTGGTGTTTACAGAGATGTAGACAAATATAATGCTATTATTCCCAATTGTACACATATGGGGTGTATATTGAAGTTTAATCACGCAGAAAAATCATGGGATTGTACATGTCATGGATCCAGGTTTGATATTTATGGGAATGTAATAGAAGGTCCGGCGACGCAACCTCTTAAGAAGGTGGAAATTAAGAAAGAGTAGTGGAAGTATGGAGTATAGAGTATAGAGTATGGAGTTCTTTTATGTTTCCTGATTATTGTTTGGGCTCTTTATTCCGTTTTTTAAAATATCAATCATATCATCTGTTAGTTTATGAAATTCATGAATTTTTTCTTTATCATTAGTTTTAAAATAAATCTCTGCCATTGAAAAATTTAAGTGGACCAAAAGGTAGGTTGCAAGATCCAAGTTAATGTTTTTTTTCACATTCCCGTTTGCTTGTCCCTGTATGATAAGCTGTTTCATGAAATTGTGTGCTTTTTCTTCCATTTCAATGTATATTTTTTTTCTAAGGGCATCATTTTTATATAATTTAGCTCCAATAGCAAAAAATTTAGGGTTTTCTATTCCAAAACTAACGCCTTTTTCAAATAATGCTTTTAAATATATAAAAAAATCCATATTAGTTTTTTTAAGTATGTCGCATTTTGAAAAATATTCCATTTTTTTTGCTGCTATATGGTCCGTTACATAACTGAAAAGGTCCAGTTTATCATTAAAATATTGGTAAAAGCTTCCTTTGGCAATATTTGCTTTATCAACAATTCTGTTTATACTTGCAGAGTTATAATCATACTCGGCAAATTCATCGATGGCACTATGAAGAATGTTTTTCTTTTTAGATTCGGATAAATTAAAAAACGTTTGTTTAGGCATAATGGTCACTCCATCCATATACATGACTTTGAAGTCATATTACCATTAGAATGGTATAAAGTCAAGTTTCATTAATAAAAAAGAAGAATAAATGTTAAAAATGCAGTATTCGGGGAATATATATATAATAAAAGTTTTTACTAAAACTATAGAAAGGAATAGTATAAATGAAAAGAAATCTATTGTTGCTGTTTGTGATAGTATCTTTCATTATGCTTTCAGCATGCAATTTTAATGAAATTGAAACCCCTCCTGGTGAAGAAACACCTACAGAAGAAATAAATGTAAATAAATTACCGGATTTTGAAGGAACAGATTTATATGGAAACACTGTAACACAAGAAATATTTTATGATTATTCTCTTACTATGGTGAATATATGGGGTACTTTTTGTAATCCATGCATAGAAGAAATGCCGGACCTTGCACAATTGCATCAGGAAATTCTAAACGAAGATATAAATATTGTGGGCATATTGGTTGATGTTTCTGAAGAGAATAATAAGGATTTTGCCATTGAAATAACTGAAAGTTATAATGTAGAATTCACAAATATAATACCGGACGATAATCTTTTAGACTATTTATCTGAAATTTTAGTGGGCGTTCCTACATCATTATTTATAGATAAAGAAGGAAATATTATTGGCGAACCTGTAATAGGTGCAAGAGGAAAAGATGATTACAAACAGATTATTTTTCAAAGGGTCGAAGAGTTTGAGTAATTTTTTGTGTTGTAAAATCATTACATAGAATGAATTATATTGTTTATCCATTTTTTTGATTTTAATCGTTTATAACAGATAATACCTTTAATGATTTCCTCAAAAGTTGCAGCGATTACTACCAAGTATAAAGGTAATTTCAGAACTAAGGCGCTGAAAAAGACCAGAGGGACACCAACTAGCCATACGGTTGCGACTTCCGTATACATGGCAAATTTGGTATCTCCCCCACCGCGGAAGACCCCGATAATATTGATGCCGCTGAAAAGCTTCAGCCACATGAAACAACCATAAATTGAAAGAATAACAGTTGCATACTGTCTGCCTTCCGGAGTAAAGTTAAAAAGCTTTACAATAAGGGGTGAAAAGATAATCAAAAAAATTCCTGAAAGGATTCCTGAAACGATTCCGATTTTTAGCAATTTGCATGCAACGTCGTAAGCTGATGCTTCGCTTTTTCTACCCAAATCTTTACCGATCATAACTAATGCGGCGTCACCTATGCTGAAAATAGCCATAATGAATATAAAATGGACGGTATTGCTCACTTGAAGTGCTGCATACTCTGTTGTGCCCATATGTCCGTATATAACACCATAGGATGCCATTCCTAATCCCCAGAGGACTTCATTGGCAACAACAGGAAAAGCAGTTTTAAGAATGCGTTTTGCAAAATCTGAGGAAAATGAAAATAAATCTGAAATCTTGCCTCTTACAATATTTCCTTTGATATATATAAAGTACAGAATCAGTACCATTTCAAATAATCTTGAAATCAATGTCCCAATAGCGGCACCTTTAACGCCCATAGGTTCAAATCCCAATTTACCAAATATCAAGACGTAATTCAAAACCGTGTTGATAAGAAATGCGTAAGCACTGATTTTCATTGGAAGCTTTGTCTGCTCTGTTATTTTCAGAACTGCGGCATGTGAGATAGTAATGGCCATTAGGATAAACGTGAAAGATACAATGGTTAGATATTCTTCGCCGTACCGGATGACGGCAGGGTCTTTTGAAAAAAGCAAAATGACTTTATCAGGAAAGAAAAAGGAGCCAAGAAAAAAGATCGTGCTTGAAAGAATGGTAAAAAATAAAGAAAAACCCAACACTTTCTTTATGTTTATCAGGTCCTTAATCCCCCAGAACTGAGCAATATAAGCACCGGCACCGCTTGTAAATCCAAACAAAAGAGAAGTGAACACGAAAAAAAGCTGATTTGCCATACCAACTGCAGAAAATTCAGCTTCGCCTAATTGTCCAATCATAATATTGTCTACCAGATTCAAAGAAGATGTAATAAGCCCTTGTAGTGCGATGGGAACAGCAATATGAACCAAGGTAGAATAAAGTGCTTTGTTTTCCTTATACTTTATGCTTACCATCATGTCCCTCTTTTTCTAAAGTGCACTTATTATAGTAGAACAGTTTTAAGCATTTGTCAATAATTAGGTTAATAATTGGATATCAGATAAAGTAGTTAAAATAGCTCAAATTGCTTTCTTTGTGGTATAATTCTATTGGAGCATATGTTTGTTAATTCCTACAGCGTAATTACGGCTGGTGAATGAAAAATTAGCAAGTCTTAATTTTAAAAAAGAGGTGATGAAATGATAGTATCAAATGTTTCAGAAGTAGAAAGAAGAGAGCTTCAAGGACCGGAAGTTAAAAATGCCGCCATGAAAGTTGTTATTTCACCAAAAGAAGGCTGGGAAGGTTATGTAATGCGAATTTTTGAATTCGGTAAAGATGGACACAGCCCAAGACATATACATCCATGGCCACATATCAACTATATAATTAAAGGGAATGGGAAAGTACATATTGACGGAAAGGATTATGACATAAAAGAGGGTTCTTATGCTTATGTTCCGCCTGATGTATTACATCAATTCATAAATACAGGAGAAGAGTCCCTCGAATTGATGTGTATCGTTCCTGAAATAGGTCATAAATAAAGTAAATATAACACACTGGAAAACGGTTCGGCGGATGCTATAATGTCTATTTGGATAAATCGGCTGACCGTTCAAAGTGTTGCCTGCAATGAAACTTTTCTATATATTCTTTCTACTACATCAGGATTTATTGAAATATTATTCCATATTTCCTGTGCTCTTACCGCTTGCCCAACAAGCATATACAGTCCGTTGAAATTTTTAATATTCAAACTGTCGGCCATTTTCATGAACAGGGTTTGCGAAGGATTATAGATTAAGTCGATACATATTTCGGCTCCATGGATTTGCTCCAATGAAACAGGGGAAGCATTCACAGCAGGATGCATTCCGCAAGGAGTACAATTGACAATAACATCCTTTTTAATTGATGATAGTTGTTGATAAGAGACAATTTCAAATCCACTATAGTCTTTTTTTTGCTTAAGTTCTTTTCTTGACACAATTAGAATACTTTCTACACCGGAATCCGAAAGAGACTGAATAACAGATTTTGATGCCCCTCCGGTTCCGAGAACCACACATCGCTGTCCCTTAAGTGAAATATTAAAATAATCCAACATCATTTTAAATCCATCGTAATCGGTATTATAACCCTTAATACTGTTTTCAGAAAAAGAGACAGTATTCACAGAGCCTATTTTTTTAACAGAGTCAGAGAGCTGATCCATATATCGCATGATTTCAACTTTATAAGGGATAGTTACATTTACACCTTTTACGCCGGATTCCTTTAATTGACTGATCAAAAGAGGAAGAGCTTCTTTATCAGTTTCGTAAAGGCAATAATTGCCTATTAGGTTTAATTCCTGTAACAGCAGCGAATGGATATGCGGAGAAAAGCTATGTGCCAGTTTTTCTCCTATAAGACCATAAACACTATTCATTATGTTCTCCGTCCTTTATCATAAGATTATGGCAGGGGTAATTTCCAAGTATTTTGAAGTAAGAACTAATGGATTTTACATTTTCAAGTGCGGATATTACAATTGGGTCTTTCAGATTTCCTTCAAAGTCTAAATAGAAATAATAATGCCATGGTTCATCAATTAATGGCCGGGATTCTATTTTAGTAAGGTTCAGATGATTTTCTTCAAAGAACCCCATTGCTTTATAAAGAGCACCCGGTGTATGTGAGACTGTTATGACGATACTTATTTTATTGCAGTCATTAGATATTTCTTGTTCATTTCCTATAATGATAAACCGAGTTATATTTTTATGATTAAAATTTATGTTTTGTGCCAATATATCCAGACCATAAAGCTCAGAAGCTTTTTTGCTTGCAATAGCTCCGATGGATTTATTGTTTAATTCTCTGATATACCGAGCACTTTCGGCTGTATTTTTGTATGGCGAAAAATTAATGTTTGAGTGATTTCTGAAAAATATTTTGCTTTGTTCATAACCTTGTGGATGAGAATATACCTGTTGGATATCTTCAAGGCGTGAGCCTTTTATGCCCAAAAGGTGATGTTCTATTTTTAAACATCGTTCGCCGATAATATGACAATCATATTTTCTGAGCAAATTATAAGTTTCTGTGATTCCTCCGGTTGAGGAGTTTTCGAGGGGGAGAATACCATAATGGATATTGCCGTTTTGTAAGTTTAAAAGGATATCCTCAAAATCTGGGAAAAAATATTCTTCTATCTCTGTGCTGAAGTATTCAGATAATGCCTGTTCGCTGAAAGAGCCCGGGACTCCCTGATATCCCGTTTTCAGTCTTTGATCATTCATTTATATCCCATCCTTTTCCATTAAAATATCCAGTATTACTAAGGCTGACACTGCTTCTGTTACAGGCACTGCCCGAGGTACGATGCAAGGGTCATGACGACCCCGTATTTCAATCTCTGTTTCTTTCATAGTGTCAATATCAATGGTTTTCTGTTTCTTTGAAATTGAAGGTGTTGCTTTAAATACTGTTCTGAAAATAATTGGCATACCATTTGAAATGCCGCCCTGAATCCCGCCGTTATGATTAGTAAGAGTAACAATTTTACCATTAGATGCGGTGAAAGAATCGTTAGATGCAGAGCCTTTCATATTAGTTAAATTAAAACCGGAGCCAAATTCGATTCCTTTAACTGCCGGAATAGAAAACATCATGCTTGACATTTGACTTTCTATGGAATTGAAAAAAGGACTACCTACACCTGGAGGTATGTTGATAACTGCTGTTTCTATAATACCACCTACGGAATCATTTTTGGTTTTTGTTATCAAGATTTTTTCTTTCATTTTTAAACCTGCCTCATCATCGATTGTGCAGATTTCCTTCTCAGATAGGGAGCGAAACAAATTTTCATCCGGAGAAATATCATCAAAAGACTTATCCCGCACACCACAAATATCAGAAATATGACTACCTATATATATGTTTTTCTTTTGTAGGACCTGCATAGCAACAGCACCTGCAAAAACCAAAGGAGCGGTAAGTCTGCCGGAAAAATGCCCTCCGCCTCTGAAATCATTAAATCCCTTATATTTTATATATCCTGTATAATCTGCATGGCCGGGGCGCATCAGATTATGCATTTTCTCATAATCTTCCGATAGTGTATTTTCATTTCTTATGAGACCGCATAAAGGGGTGCCGGTGGTTTTTTCTTTGAAAAGACCACTGATAATTTCAAAACTATCCTTTTCTTTTCGTTTTGTAGATGTATCGCTTTTACCGGGTGCTCTTCTTTGCATTTGTTTTCTTATGTGATTGAAATCCAGCAGAATCCCTGGCGGCAGGCCGTCTATAATAATGCCTATGCCTTTTCCGTGAGATTCACCAAACAAAGAGAGTTTTAAGTTATTTCCCCATGTTGAGCTCATTTATAACACCTCCAAGGGTTTTGAAATCGTCCCAGAAAGAGGGATACGATTTTTTGACGGAATCACATCCTGTAATAGTGACAGGCTTGGAACATTTTATAGAGGCGACAGCAATGGCCATTGCAATACGATGGTCGTTCCAACTGTCTGTAATACCGCCGTTCAAATGTTCTTTCCCTGTAATGATGAGACCGTCTTCGGTTTCAACGATATCTGCACCTAATTTGTTCAATTCCGTTGTAGTAGAGCTGAGACGGTCCGATTCTTTTATTCTGAGCCTTGAAGCATTGACGATTTTTGTAGTACCTTCACTGACAGAGCCTAAAACAGCCAAAATAGGAACTAAATCAGGGCACTGGGAAGCATCTATGATGGTTCCTCTTGTGCGGGAAGGTTTTACAATAACGCTATCCTTTTCTATAGAATAGCTACCGCCCATTTCAGAAATAATGTCTAATATGACTTTATCACCCTGCAGTGAATGTGGATCAAGACCTTTTACTACCAACCCGTTTCCAATGAGCCCGGCAATAATCCAGAATGCAGCTTGTGAGTAGTCGCTTTCTATTCGATAATTTACACTCTTATATTTCTGATTTCCAGGGATATTAAAAATAGAATAATTCTTGTTGGGAATCATAATGCCAAAATTTTTTAAAACATCCAAAGTCAAATCTATGTATCCTTTTGATTCAAGCGGTGAAGTAACATGAATGACGGAATCCCCATTTAGCAACGGAAGGGCGAATAGTAAACCTGTAATAAACTGAGAGCTGATATTACCTGCAAGGTAAAATTCACCTGGAGTTAACTTGCCATTTATATGCAGGGGCAATTTTCCGGAGGCTGTATCATAAGATAAATTTTGACTATCAAAAATTTCAAAATAGGGTGCCAGAGGTCTTTCGCCCAACCTTTTTGCTCCACTAAATGTTATGGATGCATTGGATATAGTAGCAGCAATAGGGATCAAAAATCGAAGGGTAGAACCGGATTCTCTGCAGTTTATTGTAGTGGGTTCTCCTATGTTTATGTTAATCCCATGTATGATGAGAGAAGATTTTTCTCTTATCGCTTTAACACCTAAAGCTTTCATTCCTTCCAATGTAGCTTCGATATCATCGGATGTCATAAGATTTGTAATTTCAGATGTTCCATGAGAAAGTGCGGCTGCTATAATAGCTCTATGGCTGATACTTTTAGACGGAGGCACATGTATTTCCCCGGACAATTGTGTCGGTTTTATAGTTAGCTTATTCACATTTTTACTCCTTCCTGACTGAATTCAATTAAATGCTTTTTTTCTATCGAATGGATAAAGCTATTGCCGATATTTTTTAATAATACAAGATGTATATCTTTGCCTCTGGTTTTCTTGTCATGGGATAAGGCTTCCGACAGTTTGGTGTCTTCGATATCAGGAAACTGGAAGGGTAATTGGTATTTAATTAGAAGATTTTTCATTCGTTCAGCTGTCCCTTTCTCGGTGTATCCCATTTCTTCGCTTTTTCTGGTAATGTGGTACATTCCTATGGCAACGGCTTCACCATGGGTGTATTTTTTATAATTGTATGCTTTTTCTACAGCATGCCCGAACGTATGCCCAAAGTTCAAGAGCATCCTGGTATTCTCATCTTTCTCATCCTCTTCCACGATCCTTTTTTTAATTTCACAGCACCTGAATACTATCTCATCCATCTCATAGGCTAATTTCTCTTGACTAAGTGTTTCTATTTTAGAGAAGAGTTTAGAGTCTTGAATGCATCCGTATTTGATGACTTCGGCCATGCCGTCTGAAAAGGATCTGGAATCAAGTGTATGAAGAAGTTGAGGGTCTATAAAGACAGCTTTTGGATGATAAAAGCTTCCAACGAGGTTTTTTCCTTCTTTCAGGTTAACAGCCGTTTTACCGCCTATGCTACTGTCTACTTGAGCAATAAGAGAAGTGGGAATTTGAACAAAAGGTATTCCCCTGAGAAAAGTAGCGGCAGTGAAACCCGTTAAGTCACCTATGACACCGCCTCCGAAAGCAATCAGTAAATCACTTTTTGTTATATCAAAAGCCAAAAGTTCTTTGTAAACACACTCAAGAACACCCAAGGATTTACTGTTTTCTCCGGGGTAAAGCTGAATAAGATGAGCTTGAAAACCGGATTTTTCAATACTGTTAATCAGTGCATCGCCATAAAGCGCATCTACATTTTTATCTGTAATAATAGCGATTTTTTTTCTGTTTGCATAAGGTACTATTTTTTCACCGATTGTTCTTATGATATCTTTTTCTATTACGATTGGATAAGTAGCACCGGGTATATTAATGTTTAAGGTCAACATAATTATTTCATCTCCTCTTTCTTTTTCGTGCAGACACTAAAAATGGATTCAAGATTCTTTATGTTTTGTGAAGAAAGGGCTTTGCGAAGATCGACCATTTCATCCATAAAGGCATCAATAAGGGGCAGTAATTGGTCACGATTATCCATAATCAACTGGGACCAAAGAGGGGCATTCATTTTAGCAATTCTTGTAAATTCACCAAAGCTATTTCCGGTAAATCTCAGAACATCCTTTTCTTTATTACAGTTGATTAATGAAGCGGCAATAAGATGCGGCAACTGACTGGTATAGCCAATTAGTTTGTCATGCTTTTCCGGTGATACTTTGGATATTTTACCAAACCCAACCGATTTTAGCAAAGATTCTATTATTCTTATATTTTTTTCTTTGTTAATAGATGAAGGCGTCAATAAGAAATTTGCACCGTCAAAAAGAGTTTCAGAAGCAGAATCAACGCCTTTGCCTTCATTTCCCGCCATAGGATGCCCGCCTATATAGTCAATATCCTTACGGATAAAAGATTGAACTTCTTTTACGATGCTGCGCTTGATTCCCGAAGTATCCATTATAATAGTGCCGGGTTTTAATACGGACATGTATTTTGATATAAATTCAGCGGTACTACGCGGGTAAATTGCCATAATAACTATATCTGAAATTGAAAGCGGATATTCCGGTTCGGTAAACCCTTCATCGATCATATTATTTTTTCTTGCCTTCAATAAAGTCTCTTGATTTTTGTCAATACCCCATACATTTTTTATATCCAACTTCTTAAGCTTATAAGCAAAGGAGCCCCCAATAACGCCCAAACCCACAATACTGATATTTAAATTATATTTCTCCACTTTATTGACCTCCGTATCAAATAGATTTATCGAGAAACTGAGATAAAGACTTTAAAGTTTTCATTAGGTGGTCAAATTTATCCGGCTTAATAGACTGTTGACCGTCGCTTTTTGCATTCTGTGGATCCTGATGGACTTCAATCATAATACCGTCTGCACCTACGGCAAGGGCCGCTTTAGCCAGTGGCTCAACTAACCACCATTCTCCCGAAGCATGACTGGGGTCGACTATGATAGGAAGATGGCTGAGTTTCTTTATCACAGGAACCGAACTAATATCCAGTGTGTTTCTCGTGTATTTTTCAAAGGTTCTAATTCCTCTCTCGCATAGAATTACATTATCATTTCCGCCTGACATAATATATTCTGCTGCCATTAAAAGCTCCTCGATAGTTGCGGATAGACCTCTTTTAAGCAAAACAGGTTTGGAGGTGCGGCCTAATTCTTTGAGAAGCATAAAATTTTGCATGTTTCTCGCACCAACCTGAATGACATCAACATTGTCATTAAAAAAGTCGATTTTATCGATGGACATAATTTCGGTAACAATAGGTAGCCCGGTTTTGCGTTTGGCTTCATTCATAATTTCAATTCCTTCTTCTCCTAATCCTTGAAAACTATATGGTGAAGTTCGAGGCTTGAAAGCACCTCCTCTTAAGAAATGCCCACCGGACTGCTTGATATGCAGGGCTAAATTCATAAATGATTCCTTGCTTTCAATGGAACAAGGCCCTGCGATAACACCGAAATGGCTGCCTCCAAGTTTGTGACCGTCAATATTTATTACGGAGTCATCGGGTTTAAACATTTTACTGGCTTTTTTATAAGGAGATTGTACCCGAATAAGTTTTTCCACGATTCGGTTAGCCTCAATGGAAGAAGGGTCTATGGTTGTGGTGTCTCCAACAATGCCTAATAAGTGATAGTTCGTTCCTTTGCTCTCATGAATTTCGATATCATGTTCCTTTATCAATCTTTTTTTTATGGAATCGATTTCTTCCTGCGGGGCGTCTTTACACATTACAATAATCATTTTTAATCCTCCAATTCTTAAATAAATAAAAAGAAGACTCATTAATGAGTCTTCTTATATATCCATTTTGACAATTTCTATATTTTTTATACAGTACCATTGAGGACTGTTTTATGAAACTCATTAAAAAAGAATTTATATATTTTTTTGCAGTAAAAGTATCCGGCGCTAAAATAAAAGCTCCAGCAAAAATAAAAGTAATATTCTTTTAATGCAATTTCCTTTCTTAATATATGTTCCATGATGCCCTCCCAAATAGCTTTTTAGCTATTTTAACTTATTGTATATAAATTCATGCATAAAAGTCAAGAAATTTTAAGAAAAATTCTAATATTATGATTATAATATATTATATTTATTCATTAGTAGGTTGAAACTATCTGGAATAAATATTTGAAATAATGTTCAGCAAGCTTAATAAATGAGAACATATTAGGAGAGTGATGTTTTGTTAGGATGGATTATTTATAAAACCCATGAATTGGAAGTAAAACCTGAAGTATACGAAATAAACAGACTGATTGCGGAAGCTAAAAAACACACTATAGATTTACATGTCTTAAAACCTGAGCAGATTGATTTGATTGTGACAAAAGAAGACAGAAAAAGCATATTAGTAAATGACAAACCAACCTCATTACCGGATTTTGTACTTCCTCGAATGGGTGCAGGTACAACATATTTTGCACTGGCGGTTATCAGACATCTGGAAAGATTAGGCGTTCCCGGTTTTAATAATTCCGACAGCATCGATACGGTAAAAGATAAACTTTATACACATCAGATTTTAGCCCAGAGCAATTTGCCTGTTCCTAAAACTATGTTAGTAAAATTTCCGGTAGATATAAATCTGATAGAAAAGCATATCGGTTTTCCTGCAGTTATAAAAACATTATCAGGGTCCCAGGGCAAAGGTGTATTTTTGGTCAGAGACAAACAATCATGCAAAGATTTGTTTCAGCTCCTTGAAATTACAAATGCCAAGATAAGTATTATTATTCAGGAATTTATTGAAACCAGCTATGGTAAAGATTTGAGGGTTTTCACGGTAGGGGGGCGTGTAGTGGCCTGTATGGAGAGGAAATCCAACAGTGAAGACTTCAAAGCAAATTACTCATTAGGAGGCACCGTCAGCAGCTATCCTGTTACTCCGGAAATAGAATGGCTCGCTGTAGAAGTGACAAGATTATTAGGTCTGGATATTGCAGGAGTAGATCTACTTTTTGACCATGATCACTTCAAAATATGTGAAGTTAATTCATCACCGGGTTTTCAGGGAGTGGAATCCTGCTGTAATGTAAATATTCCAAAAGAAATATATACCTATCTGAAGCTGCGGCTGGGTGAACAGTAAGGGATAAGTCGTTGCGAGCGAAAGTGTGGCGATCCAATTTTTGGCATCATTATTGCTATATATTATTAAGATGTTTGTGGATTAAATTGTTAACAGGGGGAATGGGAAATGGATATGGAAAAAGTCGTATTTCATTTGATGACACATAGTAGGGATGCCAAAAATGCGAGCATGGAATCTATAAAACATGCAAGA
>CAZKKX010000048.1:0-9637 GCA_964553505.1 uncultured Eubacteriales bacterium
CTGTAGGTATATTTGCTGTTGATAAGGGACTGCTTTATGGTGGCGGATTTGATTTGCTGGTAGTGCAAAGTATCGGTACCATTATGGTATTCTTGTGGACTACTATCGTATCAATAATATCGTTTAAGCTTATTGATCTTACTATTGGCCTTAGAGTAACTGCAGAAGATGAAGAAGAAGGATTGGATATTGTTGAACATAATTTTGAGAGTCAGGACATTTTAAAAAGACGGCAAATAGAAATGAGTTAATGGAAAGGAAGAAAGATTATAATGAGTAAAATAATTAAAATCGAAATAATCGCACGGCCTAAAAATTATGAAGAACTTATTGAAGCATTAAATGATATAGGTATTACAGGGATGACGGTGACACAAGTTATGGGTCGTGGCAATCAGAAAGGATTTTCCCATAGTTATAGAGGCATTCACTATGTAACAAAACTTATACCAAAAGTAAAAATAGAAATTATTGTTGGGAAAGAGTTCAAAGACCTCATTGTAAACAAATCAAAAGAGGTATTGAAAACTGGGAGCCCCGGAGACGGGAAGATATTTATATATGATATTGCAGATGTAATACGAATAAGAGATGATCAGGAAGGGCGATATGCGCTAATGAATCCAAGCACATAAGTACAATAGGACGAAAATAAGCGTAAAGAAAAAACCATTGTAATAAAAAACAGGAAAGAGTATTGACTTTTTATTTTATAGGTGTATGATATTTATAATAAATTTTAATAAGTTATGGGCAACGGCGTCCACACTCCTTAGGTACAGACCTAAGAAGTTGTGGGCTTTTTTGTTCTATTTAGGAGGTTATTATGAAAAAAGAAAAGTTAACCAAAGAAAGAATTTTAAGTATTTCTAAAGAGTTAGGCTTGGAATTGATACATCTGCAGTTTACTGATATTATGGGTACAATGAAAAATGTATCCATTACTCAAGAGGAATTGGGAAAAGCATTGAATAATGAAATTATGTTTGATGGATCCTCTATTTAAGGATTTTTTAGAATAGAAGAATATGATATGTATTTACAACCGGATTTATCAACTTTTACTGTTTTCCCGTGGACCCATGGAAAAGAGGCAAGACTTATATGTGATATATTTAAACCAGATGGAGAACCCTTTGAGGGATGCCCAAGAAACGTACTGAAGAAAGCACTCAAAGAAGCTGAAAAATTAGGATATATTATGAATGTAGGGCCTGAATGTGAATTCTTTCTATTTCATACGGATGAAAGAGGGAATCCTTCCTTAGAAACCCACGATAATGCAGGATATTTTGATTTAGCCCCTGTGGATCTTGGGGGAAATGCAAGAAAAGATATGACCATTGCATTAAAAGAAATGGGATTTGAGATTGAAGCTTCTCATCATGAAGTGGCTCCGGGACAACACGAAATTGATTTTAAATATGAAGATGCATTAACAACAGCGGATAATATTTTGACTTTTAAAATGGTCATAAGGATTATCGCTCAAAGACATGGACTACATGCCACCTTTATGCCCAAACCTAAATTTGGTATAAATGGCTCGGGAATGCATACCAATATGTCTCTTGCAAATTTGGATGGTAGCAATGCCTTTTTTGACGAAAAAGATCCTTTGAAGCTATCGGAAATAGCTTATTACTATCTGGGAGGACTTATTCAACATGCAAAATCATTTGCTGCGTTAACAAACCCCACTGTTAATTCGTATAAAAGACTAACACCTGGATATGAAGCACCAGTGTTGATTGCTTGGTCGGTAAGCAATAGGAGTCCGTTAATACGAATTCCTGCTAAAAGAGGGAACTCAACAAGAGTTGAACTGAGAAACCCGGATCCATCTGTGAACCCCTATTTAGCATTGGCAGCGGTGCTACAAGCCGGCCTTGATGGGATCAAAAATAAAATCGAACCCCCTGCACCTGTTATTAGCAACGTATATCATATGGGAGATGAAGAAATGAAAGAAAAAGGAATTGATCATTTGCCAGAAAACCTATACGAGGCGGTTATGGAGTTGAAGAAAAATGATGTTATTAAGGCGGCCCTTGGTGACCATGTTTACAAGAAGTTTGTAGATGCAGCCCTCTTTGAATGGTATGAATATTCAAAGAGCATTTCACAATGGGAAATTGATAGATATTTACGAAAATTTTAAACTAAAGGGCTTCGGAGTGATTTTATGAAAGCTTATCGAATTGTGGTTGCAGACAGCAGTGAGAGTTCGAGAGAGAAAATCTGCAATATGCTTAATAGAAAAGGATGCAAGACATTTCAGGCAACAGATGGTGCGGGAGCGATTAGAATATCCAGAAGCGCCAAACCAGACCTTGTTATTTTAGATACGAATTTATGGGGAATGAACGCCTACGAGGTTGCTGGTATTATTGAAGGAGATAGACTCTCTACGGTGGTATTTGCAACAAATCGCCCGGATTCCGATTTATATGGTTATCTGAAAAGAATGACGCTTTATGCCTATATCCTTAAGCCCTTTAATCAAGAACAGGTGTATCAAATCGTTGAATTTGCAATTATGAATTCTAATAGAATACATTCCTTATCTGATAAGATTCAGAACCTGGAGCAAACCTTAGAGAGTCGTAAAAAAATAGATAAAGCAAAAGGCCTAATAATGGAAGAATTTAGCCTAAATGAGAATGAGGCGTATCAATATCTTAGAAAAAAGAGTATGGATTTAAGTATACCTATGGATAAGATGGCGGAGAATATCATTAAAGCGTATAGATAGAAAACGGGCACTATTATTGCATAAAATATGTCTTGGTAAAAGGTGAACCCTTTGGGACATCCATGCAAAATACGAACGTTAGCTTATTTTTATTAATATGAATGTTTAACTAAAATTGCACTTGTACATTATGTATAAGTGCAATTTTAGTTACATGTTTTCATCAATTAAGTCAATAGAAGCAATATAAATGATATAAAAATTGTTGAAAAGTAAACGTTTTCATTTTTTCATCAAAATAATTAAAATTTTCTGAAAAAGAAAACGATTACAAAATTGACAGCAATATGAGGATTGGATATACTGAATCCAATCTTTTTAAATTTCGAACTTTTTAATTTGAATCAATAAAAAAGTACGGATTAGTTGGATGCAGCAATGGAGGTGCAATCATATGAAAAAAACAAGCGGGTATTTACAACAACAAGGACTTTACCATCCGGATTATGAAAAGGATGGTTGCGGTGTTGGCTTTGTAACAAATGTGAACGGGGCTAAGTCCAATAAAATCATTAAAAGCGGAATAGAGGTTCTGAAAAATTTATTACATCGTGGAGCCACAGGGGCTGATTCAGAAACCGGTGATGGGGCAGGATTATTGATTCAAATCCCACATGAATTCTTTAAGGAGGAACTTGAAAAAGAAGCTATCCATCTTCCAAATGAAGGGAATTATGCTGTGGGTATGATTTTCTTGCCATTAGAGCCTAATACCAGATATTACTGTGAAGGGGTTTTTGAAAGAATATTGCAAGAGGAGAATCAAAAACTCATAGCATGGAGAACGGTTCCAGTTAATGATACTGCATGTGGCCCGTCAGCTCGTAGCACAAGGCCTATTGTAAAACAAATATTTATTGACAGAAATGAACAGAGCGCAGATGCTTTTGAAAGAATCCTTTATATAATCAGACGAAAAGTGGAAAAAGAAATATTTAATAGTACGAAACCCTATACGGAGTCTTTTTATGTATGTAGTTTGTCATCTAAGACCATTGTGTATAAAGGGCAATTCTTGGCACATCAGATAGAAGGATTTTATCTTGAATTAAAAAATAAGAAACTAAAGAGTGCAATTGCTACTATACATCAAAGATACAGTACCAATACTTTCCCATCATGGAGATTAGCACATCCCTACAGGTATATTGCTCATAACGGTGAAATAAATACCATCAAGGGTAATGTTAAATGGATGAATGCTAGAGAAGGAGAGATGACATCAAGCACTTTTGGTGACGACTTTTCTAAAATATTTCCAATTATTCAACCCAATAGTAGTGATTCATCCAATTTGGACAATGTTTTTGAATTGCTTATTTTAAATGGCTATTCTATGGCGTATGCAATGAAGATGTTGAACCCTGAAGCTTGGAGATATGATCAGACAATGAAAGATGAGCTAAAAGCTTTTTACGAGTATCATGAAGGAATTTTAGAGCCTTGGGATGGACCGTCGGCAATCATTTTTACCGATGGTGTGCAAGTAGGAGCTGCTTTAGATAGAAATGGGCTCAGACCAGCCAGATACCTTATTACAAAAGATGGCTTGGTTGTTTTGGCTTCTGAATCAGGTGTATTGGATGTACCTGAAGAAGAGATTGTCAAAAAAGGAAAGTTAGGTCCGGGCAAAATATTTGTAGTAGATACAAGAGAAAAAAGAATAATGGATGATGATGCGGTTAAGAAAAAATTATCTGAACAAAAAGGATATAGAAGTTGGATACAAGAAAATAAAATTGATTTAAAAGGATTAAATCTAAACAAAGAAACATTGAAAATGGATAAAGAGATGTTGGTCGTTAAACAAAAAATCTTTGGGTATACTGAGGAGGAGCTTAAACGCGTTATTTCACCAATGGCTCAAGAAAGTAAAGAAGCTATAAGTTCAATGGGAAATGACGTGCCCTTAGCAGTATTATCCAATCAGCCTGAATTGATATTTAATTATTTTAGGCAGCTTTTTGCACAAGTGACCAACCCTCCCATTGATCCTATACGTGAAAAAAAGGTTATGTCATTAAATCAATATATTGGGCGTTCTGGAGACCTCTTAAAAATGATTGATGAAATGAAGCCCAATAAATATATTGAGTTGGAGCAACCTGTTTTGTACGCTGAGAAGATGGAAAAAATTAAAAATATAGATATAGATACCTTAAGAAGCCTGACAATACCCATTATTTTTGAAGCGGATCAATATGAGAAAGGATTAGAGGATGCACTTAAGTCCTTGAAAAAAAGAGTTGAAGAAAGTATTTTGAAAGGATATCGAATAATCATTCTAAGTGATAAAGGTGTTGATAGATATAAAGCTCCTGTTCCAAGCGTTTTAGCTGTCAGTACAGTGCACAACCACTTGATTGCAAAGAAACTCAGAACAAAAGTAGATTTAGTGATTGAGACGGGGGAAGCCAGAGATCCTTTTCATATGGCTCTACTGTTAGGATATGGCGCTACAGCAGTATATCCCTATCTCGCATTTGAAACCATTAATGATATGATTAAAAATAATTTGTATATAAAGAATATTTCGGTAAAACAGGCTTCTATGAATTATGTTCGTGCTTTGGGATATGGAATAAGAAAGATTATTTCCAAAATGGGTATATCGACCCTCAGAAGTTTTAATGGGGCACAAATATTTGAAATTGCCGGATTAAATAAAGACCTGGTGAGTCAGTACTTTCCAGGAACTCCATGTCGATTATCGGGAGTTCAATTAGATGTTATTGCCAAAGAAACTTTGTTAAGGCATGAAAGTGCCTTTGAGATGAAAGTATCTACACAAGTTCTTGATATCGGTGGGCATATTCATTGGAGAAAAAATAGCAATACGCATTTATTTAATCCTGAGTCAATTTCAAAACTTCAGCATTCATGTAGAAATGACGATTACCATTTGTTTAAAGAGTATACTGCTTTAATCGATAACCAATCCAAAGAGTTAAAAACAGTCAGAGGTCTTTTAAGGTTTAAGAAACGCAGCCCCATATCACTCCATGAGGTTGAGCCGGTTGAAATGATTGTTAAGAGGTTTGCTACTGGGGCCATGTCATTTGGTTCTTTAAGCAAAGAGGCCCACGAAACACTGGCTATTGCAATGAACAGAATAGGCGCTAAAAGTAATTCTGGTGAAGGAGGCGAAGATGACAGCCGCTATATAAAAACTAAAATGGGCGATTCCAAACGAAGTGCGATAAAACAAATAGCTGCTGCACGGTTTGGAGTAACTGCAGACTTTGTCATGAATGCCAACGAATTACAAATTAAGATTGCCCAAGGTGCAAAACCAGGCGAAGGAGGTCACCTGCCGGGAGATAAAGTTACGGAGGATATTGCAAGAGTACGTCATTCACTGCCGGGCGTTGATTTGATTTCACCGCCGCCTCATCATGACATTTATTCCATAGAGGATTTGGAACAGTTAATATTTGATTTGAAGAATGTCAATCCAAAAGCACGTATTAG
This sequence comes from uncultured Eubacteriales bacterium, assembly GCA_964553505.1. Lineage (GTDB taxonomy): Bacteria > Bacillota > Clostridia > Peptostreptococcales > JAAYPU01 > JAENZQ01. The sequence continues at coordinate 6,227 of CAZKKX010000048.1, forward strand.
TGTAAAACTTGTTTCTGAAGCTGGAGTTGGAACAATAGCGGCTGGTGTTGCAAAGGGTGGTGCCCATATGGTTTTGATTAGCGGTCATGATGGAGGAACTGGGGCATCCCCTATTACTTCAATCAAGACGGCTGGAGTTCCATGGGAAATAGGTCTTGCAGAGACGCAACAAACCTTACGTCTTAATAATTTGAGAAGTCGTATTTTAGTACAGGTAGATGGTCAGTTGAGAACAGGTAGAGATATAGTTGTAGGCGCCCTGCTTGGAGCTGAAGAGTTTGGGTTTGCAACAGCACCTCTGGTTGTTTCAGGATGTATCATGATGCGAAAATGTCACAACAACACATGTCCTGTTGGCGTGGCAACACAAGACCCTGAGTTGAGGAAAAATTTTAAGGGCAGACCAGAACATATTATAAACTTTTTCTGTTTTTTAGCGATGGAAGTAAGAGAAATCATGGCTGAGCTAGGGTTTAGAAAATTTGAAGAGCTTATTGGAAGAGTAGATTTGTTGGAAACAAATGAATGTAATAGTAATTGGAAAACAAAATGCCTTGATTTGGAAGCGATTTTATACAATCCTGAGCTGCCTGCCAGATTCAGTTTGAGGAAAACACAAAATCAAGAGGATGTTACAAAAGACGTTCTCGATAGAAAAATACTCGAAGGATCGGCTGAGAATGCCCTAAGAAAAGGTGAAAAAATCTGTGAAACATACAAGATAAAAAATACGGACCGTGCTGTTGGAGCCATGTTGTCAGGTAAGGTAATTGAACATTATGGAAAAGAAGGTTTGCCGGAAGATACCATGGATTTAAGCTTTATTGGGACTGCAGGTCAAAGCTTTGGAGCTTTTTTAGCTCCTGGAATTACCTTGAGGCTTTTTGGAGATGCAAATGACTACTTGGGTAAATCCTTATCAGGAGGAAAAATATTGATAACGGTTAATGAAAAATCTTCTTTAACAAGTGATGAGAATATTATAGTTGGCAATACACTTTTGTATGGAGCGACTTCAGGAGAGGTATATATTGCCGGCCAGGCAGGTGAAAGATTTGCTGTTAGAAATAGTGGCGCATCGGCGGTTGTTGAAGGAATAGGAGACCATGGTTGTGAATACATGACAGGTGGATGCGTTGTTATTATTGGCAAAATAGGCAAAAATTTTGCTGCAGGGATGAGTGGCGGCGTAGCCTATATATTAGATGAAGAAGAAACATTTTCTTCAAAATGTAATTTTGAAATGGTAAGTACCGACCATATGAATGATGATGATGTAAAAGTATTAAAAGATATGTTGAAAAAACATGTTGCCTATACAAATAGCCCTAAAGGTAAGAGATTGCTCGATAATTGGGAAAAGTATGAATGCAAATTTAAAAAAGTCATTAACCTGCAATATAAAAAAATCATTAAAAATAAGAATGTTCCAGCATGAGGTGAGATTAATGAGAAAACGAATCGGTTTTTTGAAATACGAAAGAAAGAATGCACAGAACTTACGGGTAGAAGAAAGAGTAAAGAATTTTAATGAATTTCATATTTTTCAGACTGAGGCGGAAGTCCAAAAACAAGCTTCTCGTTGCATGGATTGTGGTATCGCTTATTGTAATTATGCTTGTCCATTAGGCAATGCCATTCCCGATATTAGCGAACTTATTTCAGAAGGACATTGGGACCGTGCACTAAATATTCTTCACAATACAAACAATTTTCCGGAATTTACTGGAAGGTTATGCCCTGCTTTATGTGAAGCGGCTTGCACTCTAGGATTAAATTTTCAACCCAATACATGTAAAGAGATTGAACTTAGCATCGTGGAAAAAGGTTTTAAAGAAGGAAGGGTAAAGCCATTACCTCCTTTGATTAAGACTGGCCATAGAGTCGCCGTAATAGGATCCGGTCCCTCAGGCCTTGCTGTAGCACAGCAACTTGTAAGATGTGGACATGATGTAACGGTATTTGAAAGGTCAGAAGAAATTGGCGGGATTCTAGCAATTGGGATTCCTGATTATAAACTGGAAAAGCATATTATAGAAAGAAGAATACAGCAATTAATGAATGAAGGCATTAAGTTTGAAAAAAATATGAATGTTGGGGTCAATATTTCTGTTGATGAAATTAATGCCAAATACGATGCCATATGTTTGGCAGGGGGGAGTACTGTGCCAAGGGATCTGAGCATAAAGGGAAGAGCTTTAAAAGGTATATACTTTGCAATGGATTATCTGGTTCAGCAAAATTCAGTAAACCGAGGAAAAGAGATTTTAGAAGAGCGTATAGATGCTAAAGGCAAAAATGTTGTTATCATTGGTGGTGGTGATACGGGAGCGGATTGCCTTGGTGTTGCAATCCGCCAAGGCGCAAAAAAGATTTATCAATTAGAAATGATGCCGAAACCACCTCTAAAAAGAACAGAAAAAATGCCGTGGCCCACATGGCCTATGATTCTAAGAAATAATACTTCTCACGAAGAGGGAGGCGAGAGAGATTGGAGTATCGGCACCAAATACTTCTCGGGAGAAGATGGCAAGGTGAAGAAGGTGCATTGCATAAGATTGGAATGGGTCGAGGATGATAACCATAGAAAAATAATGAAAGAAATAGAAGGCAGTGCATTTGAATTAGAGGCAGACTTAGTCTTGTTTGCAATGGGATTTTTGCACCCAGAGCATCATGATATGCTTGAAAAGTTTGGCGTTAAACTTGACCAGAGAGGAAATGTCCGTACAAATGAGGAGCATCAGACCAGTGTTTCAGGTGTTTTTGCAGCTGGGGATATGAGGACAGGACAATCTCTTGTATGCAAAGCCATTGCAGATGGCAGAGAGGCAGCAAAGGCGATTGATGCCTATTTAAAAAATAATAGGTGAAAAAGATCGAGATTAGGGGACAGGTGACAGGTCACAGAGGACAGAAAAAGTCAGAAGTTCGTAGTTCCAAGTTAGCAGTTCGTGTTTAGTGATTCGGGGACATTCCTCGGAAAGATAGACCCTTGAGTGAGAGGCGTGTCCCCTTACACTAAATTTCTTTTCCTTTATGCTTAGACATGGTATAATATTAGCTGTAGTAATGGGGGTGGAAATTATGAATAATGACGAAATGCTTATTGAAATTCAGGGGATGTTCGACAAAAAAGTTGATGAAGTAAAAAAAGAGGTAAAAGATGTAAAAAATCATATGGGAGTCATTGCAGAAAGTTTGAGAAGTGATATTAAAGCTGTTGCAGAAGGGCATGGTATAATAGATAAAAAAATTGATAATTTGTCTCAGGAAATAAACTATCTTAAAAAAGATATGTCTTTGGTTAAAGATTATGTTGTTGGTGTTGATAGAAAACTTAATGAACATGAAATAATATTAAAGAGAGTAAAATAACCTTCTGTATAAAAAATATAAACAAGAACGGAT
>CAZKKX010000048.1:9737-15458 GCA_964553505.1 uncultured Eubacteriales bacterium
AATATTAAAGAGAGTAAAATAACCTTCTGTATAAAAAATATAAACAAGAACGGATTTGAACGAATCAGGAAGAAGAAAAGAGTAATCGTCTATGCGTCAAATAGGCGATTATTTTATTATATGAACTCTATTTATATATAGAAAAATGCATAAGAAAATGTTAGTATCATAATTAGAAGATTAGATTATAAATTGAAAGATGTGTAGGGAAGACCCTTGCGGTTGTCCTTAAGACTTAAAATGAAGCATGAAAGGATTTTTATTAATTATGAGCATACAAAAAGAAGCATTGGATTTACACGAAAAATGGATGGGGAAAATAGAAATTAAAAGTAAGGTGCCTGTAAAAAGCAAGTATGATTTGTCTACGGCTTATACACCAGGGGTTGCGGAGCCTTGTAGAGTAATTCATAGGAATCCGGAAGATGTTTACAAATATACGGCAAAGGGCAATATGGTGGCTGTGGTAACGGATGGAAGTGCCGTTTTAGGTCTTGGAGATATTGGACCAGAAGCAGCTTTGCCGGTTATGGAAGGGAAAGCAGTACTTTTTAAAGAGTTTGGCAGAGTAGATGCCTTTCCTATTTGTATTCCTTCAAAAGATGTGGATGAAATTATTCAGACAGTCAAAATGATCGAACCGGTTTTTGGAGGAATCAATCTTGAAGATATAGCTTCTCCGAGATGTGTGGAAATAGAAAGACGATTGAAGGAAGAGCTGAGTATTCCTGTTTTTCATGATGATCAGCACGGAACAGCTGTTGTGGTGTCTGCAGGGCTGATAAATGCATTAAAAATAGTAGGGAAAAGCTTTGAAAATATAAAGGTGGTTTTAAGCGGGGCAGGTGCAGCCGGAAATTCTATTATAAAGATGCTCTTAAGTTTGGGTGTAAAAGATACTGTCGTCTGCAGTAGCAAAGGAATTTTATCAAAAGAAGAAAAATATAACAATTGGGTACATCAGGAAATTGCCGAAATGACCAATGTTCAAAAATTAAAAGGGACACTGGCTGATGCTATGAAAGGTGCCGATGTATTCATTGGGGTATCGGTGAAAGATATTGTGACAAAAGACATGGTAGCTTCAATGAATAACAATGCCATAGTCTTTCCAATGGCAAATCCGGACCCGGAAGTTTTGCCGAGTATTGCAAAAGAAGCAGGAGCCAAAGTAGTGGGTACCGGGCGTTCCGATTATCCAAATCAGATTAACAATGTCTTGGCTTTTCCGGGAATATTCAGAGGTGCTTTGGATGCCAGAGCGAATGATATTAATGAAGAAATGAAAAAAGCTGCGGCAGAAGCCATCGCGTCTCTTATAAGTGATAATGAATTGAATGAGGAATATATCATTGTTCCCGCTTTCGACAGTAGAGTCGGAGATACTGTTGCAAAGGCCGTATATGATGCGGCGGTCAGAACGGGAGTAGCGCGTATCTAAGGAATTAAGAATTAAGATTTAAGAATTTCAATTCAAATAATATGTATCAAGGAGAGAAGGTGAAAGATTATTATATGAAAGAGAAGATTAGACGGATAATCATTATTTCAGTATTGCTGGTGAATATGATGTTTGCCGGAGCATTTGCAGCATCAGATAATGTGGTGGTTTCATTGCCTGAATTTAAAGTATTTTTGAATGACGTTCAGGTGGATAACAGCTATCGTCAATACCCGTTAATCGTATACAAAGATATAACTTATTTCCCTATGACTTATTATGACTGCCGGCTTCTGGGACTGGAAACAAAATGGGACAGCGAAACAGGTCTTGAAATCAGCAAAACAGGTATAACGGGCGGTTACAGGGATTACACCGGTGAAGTCAAAAATAAAAATACATATATGGCGGATGTTTCGGAATTCAATATCAAGGTAAATGGGAACAATATCAACAATTCTGAAGAGGAATATCCTCTTTTGACCTTCAGAGGTGTGACGTATTTCCCGCTGACCTGGCGTTTCGCCGTAGAAGAATTTGGATGGAAATATGACTTTGATCCTGAAAAGGGACTTATTATTCAGTCATCCAACCCAAAGCTTGCAGGGATAGAACTTCCTGAGTATTCAGGCGATGCCGTTGTTGCTGCCGGGCAATATTATTACTATGGCGGTACAGAGGGAGGTATTTATCAAGCTTCTATAACTAATCCGAAAGAAGCTGAAAAGATTTTTCAACTTCCTTTGTGGAGTTATGGAGACTCATATGTATATTATGAATTAGCCAAAGAGGGCGAAGAAGTATGGCTTAAGTATCATCAAGGCGGTGCTGTTATGGGTCGTGATTATTTTATTAGGCTGAATGAGGATGGTACTTGTGATGAAGTGGATAACGGTTATCTGGCATTTAAAACCTTCGGTGATATTACTGTAAAAGTCGATCAGTGGTCACCACCCGTACGAAACAATCTTTTGATCAAGTATCCGGGTCAGGAATATGAACGTGTAGGGGCTTCGGAATACTTATACGGATGGAACTATGAATTGAGAGAAGACGGTTCACAAGGAGGAAGCGCCAGCAAGGATATCTATTTAAGAGATGATACCATTTATATCTTGGCAGTGGATAAATCAAAAGAAGTCGATGAAAGCAGAATTCATAAGGTTAATATCCAAACTGATGAGATTTCGAGAATCAGTGACATAAGGGTTAATTTCTTTAAAATGTATGGTGAGAATATCTATTTTTTAAGTGAAGGGAAGCTCTATAAAATGCCTGCTGATGGAGGAAATGAGATTCAATTGGAAACGACAGGAATGATTAATGACATTTTTGACTTTATCATTTTTGAAAGCACGGTTTATTATGTCGGTGAGGACAACGGGTTATACAGGACTGGGACAGAGCAGTCTCTGAATCCGGGAGGAAAAGTGACCGGTCTGAAGCAAGAAGAGGGTTATGTCATCTGTACATTTGAAGAAGATAATATTACTCCTTACAGAATCATGATTTTTGATAATAACGGTCAGGTTGTATTCAAATCCTCCGATGTTACACAGACAAATGCCATATCCATTGAAGAAGGGCGGCTTTTCTATGCGGAAAGCAAAAGCAAACAGATTTTTTCAACAGAAATAAATTAGATGTAGGATTTAAGATTTATAATGTATAAACCTAAAGTTTATCGTTGTGTCATCGCGAGGAGTGTAGGAGAGGGTCAGAGGATTTATTATCTCCTCTAACCTCTAATCACTTACTATACTTACTCCTAAGGAGTACTCACACTTTTACTTATTTAAGGAGGATTTAAGATGCTGGACATAGGATTTGATACGGTTTTTCTTGATGACGACAACAATGCTATGGTTATTTTGGATCAGACACAGCTGCCGGGAAAAACGCAATACTTAAGCCTTAAGACCAAGGAAGAAATATGGAATGCAATTTATAAGCTTCAGGTCCGGGGTGCTCCCGCCATCGGTATTGCTGCGGCATTTGGCATTTATATTAGCATCAAGGGCAGCAGTGCAGAGACATTTGAAAATTTTTATAAAGAATTTATGAAAATCAAAAAATATTTGGCTTCTTCCAGACCTACTGCGGTAAATCTTTTCTGGGCATTGGATCGAATGGATGACTGTGTCAAGAGGCACAAAGACAGTTCGGTTTCAGAAATCAAGCAAGCCTTACTAAAAGAATCCAACAGAATACTGGAGGATGATATAAAAGTTTGCAGGAAAATCGGGGAAAATGGTCTAACATTACTTAAACCAGGAATGGGCTTATTGACCCATTGTAATGCCGGTATCTTGGCAACCGGAAAATATGGTACCGCATTATCTCCAATCTATTTGGGACAGGAAAAGGGATACCGGTTTAAAGTATATGCTGACGAAACCCGTCCCCTTTTGCAAGGTGCAAGGTTGACCTCATGGGAATTGAATCAGGCAGGTGTTGATGTGACATTGATATGCGATAATATGGCTTCCATTGTTATGAAGAACGGATGGATTCAATCGGTTTTGGTGGGCTGCGACCGGGTGGCTGTAAATGGAGATACGGCAAATAAAATAGGGACTTCAGGTGTTGCTATTTTAGCAAAGAGATATGGAATACCTTTTTATGTCCTTGGCCCCACATCCACCATTGATATGCAGGCCAAAGCAGGCCGAGATATTCAAATCGAGCAGAGACCCGGAGAAGAAATATATAAGGCATGGTATTCAAAACCCATGGCACCTGAGGGTATAAAGACCTACAATCCGGCTTTCGATGTGACGGATGCGGAAGATATTACCGCCATTATTACGGAAAGAGGGATTGCTTATCCGCCGTATAAGAAAAGCCTCGGTCAATTTTTTTAAGTATATTTTCCGGATAGAAGTTACAGGAAATATTGAATAATATTCCAAAGCATGGTATAAAGTAAGTAAAGTATTATTAAAATATTATTGAATGCGAGGGGACGTATATGAAAAAAATCATTTCTGGTGTTGTTATTGGTTTAATCTTGACACTTACTTTAACTGTTTATGCGGCTGTTGAGATGAATGTGATTCCTAATCCTTTTCCTGTCCTGATAAATGGAGATGCAGAAGATGTAGGTGGCTATAATATTGACGGCTATACATATCTTAAACTCTCGGAGTTGGAAAAGACAGGCATAACTGTTGAATTCAACGAGTCGGACAAGCAAATAGAAATCACCGGGATGGGAACCGGAGAGAAATTAAAGCCGGAATTCATTGAAGGAGAGGATATCGATGAATACGGCGGAGCAGATCTTTATGACAATGGAGGGGACAATCCTAACTCAAGATATTATGTTAATCCTGATTTTTATCGTATGACCTCAGATGATCAATTGACCATATTAGAACAATTCAAAACTTTCAACCAAACCACTGAATGGTCTTGCGGAAGTGCTTCCATATTAATGGTAGCTAATCATTTTGGTTTTACGGATGTTACAGAATGGGATATTGCTGTGGAATCCGGTGCTCACCGTGATTTGGATGTAGAAGGTTCTGAACCGGGTACTGCGAAGGAACCAGGTGAATATGGAACATCAGTAGATGATATCATTCGTTATTATGATGGTTTTGACGGATTAAAAGTAATCGAAAGCAGCTATAAGGCTGATTATACTGATGCGGATCTGATAGCATCTGATGATAAAGACTATTGTGAAGCAGACAGAGGGAATCTGCCCCCATCATTTTCGGCTATGTCTTTATATACCACCGATAACGATGATGCCAGTGAAAACTGGGTAGATGATGCGGAGGACAGTTATTTTGTCAAATGGTTAAAAGGTCATTTGGAAGCCGACAGACCCATTATGGTGGAATGGGGAGACTGGGACGGACACTGGCAGGTTATTATCGGATATGACAATAACGGAACACCAGGAATAGGTGATGACATATTAATATTTGCTGATCCGTATGATACTTCCGATCACTGGCAGGACGGCTACTATTATTATCCACTTGAAAGATGGTTCTATATGTGGAAAGACCGTGGAGTAGCACCGAAACCATTCCAGTTGCAGCCGTATGTTGTAGTGGATGTGGAATAATTATTCTATACAGATTTAACTTAAAAACGGGCGTAATGCCCGTTTTTTATATTTATTACAAGGAAAGGATTTATATTTATACAGGCGTATTCATTTTTTACTGATGTAATGAGTTTTTCAAGAACCGGAGAATCAATTCTTTTTCTGTCAACTGTTTTAGAAAATGTCCTCAAAAAGTTTAAACATAAGCACCAAAATA
>CAZKKX010000049.1:0-8281 GCA_964553505.1 uncultured Eubacteriales bacterium
AAGATACCTGATGAAATCTTGATGCGCAGAGATATTGCAGAAGAAATAATCTTATTAGAAAGTAATATTTTTATAAAGGAGTGAACAGAAATGAAAAAAGTTATTGTGACCGTTGGACCATCTGCATTAAATCGAGTGCCATTAAATAACTATCATAAAAATATGTATATTTATAGGATTAATGGTGCCCATGGAGAAATTGAGGATATTGAGAATTATATTGAAAAAATCAGAAGTCAAATATCAGGTGCGCAAATACTGATAGATTTACCGGGCAACAAAGTCAGAACTGCTAATTTGGCTTTTCCTATCGAATTAATCAAAGGAAAATGCTTTGAACTTTTAAATCATCAGATGAACTATAGAGATTTTTATAAACACTTGAATGAAGGAAATACCGTGTTGGCAAACGACAGTACTTTAAGCTTTATCGTCAAGGAGGCAACTCAAAACAAGATCGTATTTTATTCCGAATCAGATGGAGAACTTCTTAACAATAAAGGAATGCATGTAAGAGGAATACATAAAGATATTCCCTTTTTGTTTGAAAAAGATAAAAAGTTGATTGATATAGCCAATAAATATCAAGTGAGTTATGTAGGTTTATCCTTCGTCAGGAATAGAGATGATATCAGGGAAGCAAAAGAGATGCTCGATAGTAATATAAAAATTATATCCAAAGTCGAAACAAAAGCGGCGGTTGATAATTTGAATAATATTTTAGATGAGGTAGAATACATTTTGATAGATAGAGGAGATCTGTCTACAGAGGTAGGGCTTGAAAAGATTCCGGCATATCAGAAATTCATTATTGAAAAAGCATTGTTTAACAATATAAAAGTATTTTTAGCAACACAGTTTCTAAAGAACATGGAGGAGAAGCCAATACCAACAATTCCTGAAATTATTGATATGTATAATACTTTCAAGACGGGCGTATATGGGATTCAGCTTTCCGAAGAAACAGCTATAGGTAAATACCCTAAAGAATGTTTAGACACCGTTTTAAAAATGATAGAACAAGTAAAGGAAGAAGAAATAGTTGTTCCGATAGAAAAAAGGGTGATTTGAATGAAACATGAAAAGAAACTGGTTTTATTTGGGGCCGGTATGTATGGCAAACAAGCTTTACGAAAATTTGGAAGTGAGCAGGTACTATGTTTTTGTGATAATGATCCTATACTGGTTGGAAAGAAAATCGAAGGGAAGGAAGTTATCAGTCCTCGTGATTTAATTAAACTAAAGGAAGAAGTTTATATTATTATTAGTATAGGAATGGCTCATTGGGATAACGTATATAGGCAATTATGTGAAATAGGGTTAAAAGGCTGTATATTGGATTATAAGTTTGGTATGTACAATTGTAAAGGCATTTATTCTGTAGCAGAAAAAGCAAGACAAGTTGGCTTAATTATATATGGAACAGGACCTTGGGGTGAATTAGCGTACCGTATTTTTTCCTTGTTTTCATTAAAACCACTTTGTTTTTGCGATGATGATCAAACAAAATTTGAAACCGGATATTGCAACACGGAAGTGATTTCTCTTGAAGAAGCCGCACAAAAATTTCCGGATGCAATCTTTATTGCCGCAGCTGATGATACACCGATAATTGGGATTCGAAATCTTATGAATAATAAATTGATAAAGCATAATGTTTTTACCGAATACTCCAATATAAAACTGGAAAATTATTTATTTTTGCTGGATACAGGTCTTGATATTTTTGAACATCCTGAAAAAATTCAATCAAGTCAAAATAATGACCAATTTAGACCTGAGCACTTGAACAAGCTTATGATCCTCAATCACATGGGGCATAGTGGAAGTATTTATTTGGAAAACTTATTAGATGGTCATAAAAATATACTTACGATTCCTCTGGGCGCAGGGATAACTGATTTAAAATTGATATATCTCAATAGGCTCCGGCATTTAAAAGGAAAGCAACTGATGGTTGAGATATGTGCATTATTGAATCCGCATTTTATTACTTCTTTAGATTCAAGTATATTTCATAAGCATTGTAAGATTACCAAAAATAAGGCATTTATAAATCATAATGGAGACTATGAAACAAGAATAGGTATTGATTCCGTATCTTTTGCAAGAGGCATAGTTAATGAACTAACAGGAGTAGATGAACCTTCTTTTTCAGATACTATAAAAATTATTTTTGCTATATATAATAACGTTTTGGGAAAGAAATACGACCATAATGAAGAGTACTGGATCTTTTACCATATGCACCAAACGAATTATCATCTCAATACGTTAGACAACTTGATGTCAAATTCTGATTTTAAGAGATTGGAATATTTGTTTATTATTCGTGAACCGGTACAACACCTTTTTTCCTGTATCAATTTTTTTAGTCAAATGGAAGGATACTTTGCTGCTATGATATCTACGATGAATAGCCTAAAAAATTTTATTTGCAGTGATTTAGGATATATGTTTGAAAAGAAAAGATCAAATTTTAAAAAAAATGTAAAAGTTGTTCGATTTGAGGATCTTAAACTTAGGTCGAAAGAGACTATGCTTGCTTTTTGCAAGTGGGCCGATATAGAATATTCTGATTCAATGACTGAAACAACAGTAAACGGCATAAAAGTATACCTTACTACGGTAACTGATGACGGGAAAAAGCGTTATATTACAGGGAACGATCCTTATGCTGTCAATCGAAAGGATTTTTCCTCTCAAATGACTTCTTATGATATTGTCAGATTAAATATAGCTTTTCAAAAGTTCAAGAAAGCTTATGGATATGAAGTGGATGTCCCGGATTTTAAAGACTTTTCTAAAGGGTTTCTGAATGAAATGTATAGCAAAGATTTCAAGTTTGTCAGAACACTGATAGACAGTGCCGATAAAACAGGAGATATTACAAACAGCAAAAATATACTTTCGGAAGGAATCAAACATTTGTTATTAACCTTTATGGGAAATTATGAAGAAAATACTGAGTATTATGACTACTTTAAAGTGGAAACTTAATGTCTGGAAGATGAACAAAATGATATACCATTATTTATAGGAGGAAATCGTTATGTTTTTTAAAATCAAGAAAAGGAATCTGGAGTTAATGGATACAATATCCGAAATGCTCAAAGTATTAAGCAGATTAAATGACCCAATGATCGCAGTTTCGGATTGCATTGCTGCGACAGAGATAATTCTTACTCAACTGAATCAAGAGGAAACAATCCCACAAAAAACAATAGAACATTTGAAAAGCATCCATGCATCTTTTGAAGAATTTTCTAATAATTATAGCCTTATTAACGAAGAATCGACTAAAATGTTGAATGATCAGGTGATATTTTTAAAAGCAATTTTCGATGAAGAAATCAAAGCAAAACTGAATATAGTGTTCTTTCCCTATAAGGCTTCTATGTGGGATAGTATGGCTACAGTTTACGAGGCTGCAGCAATAGATAATGATTGTATAGCCCGTGTCATACCCATTCCTTATTATGAATTGTCTCAGGACAAGGCAACACCGGTGTATGAAGGAGACAGATTTCCGCAGGGAGTTCCCATAACACATTACAGCCAATATGCTCTTGAGCAAGACCAACCGGATATAATCTTTATACATAATATATATGATGAATATAACACTTTGACAAGAGTTCACGAAAAATACTTCTCTTCCAACCTGAAAAAATTTACGGATATGCTGGTGTATGTCCCCTATCATGTTTCCAGTTTTATCTCTCCTAAGAAAGGAGACCGCCGTATGGCATATAGCCTGCCGACTGTAGGTAATGTCGATAAAATTATCGTGGCTGGAGACTATTTAAAAACTGCAGCCATTAGAGACGGTATACCTGAAGAGAAGATACTTGCCCTTGGATCACCCAAACTGGATGCTCTGGTTAATGCTTTAAAAAAAGACGTTTCTTATCCGGACGAGTGGAAAAAGAAAATAGAAGGGAAAACGGTATATCTATTAAATACAGGATGTATGTTTTTTGCAACCCAGACTTTTCTCAGAATATCCAATTTGGCTAACTTCTTAAACATAGCAAATATTAACAAAACCAATGTTGTCATATGGAGACCGCATCCCCTTACGAAGGCTTCTATTTTGAAATACACGCCTCATATTATGGAATATTATAATCATTTAACGGAAAGATTCATTAAACAAAAAGAGTTCGGGGTTTACAATAATATAATTTTAGATGAAACGGATGACTATTTACCTGCTTTAAAAGCAGCGGATGTATTGGTTTCTGGAGATGGCTCGCTTCTTCGTTCTTATTTGATTGCAGAAAAGAAAGTGCTGTTTTTAGATAAAGAAATGCCTGAAGGTTCTCTGATTCCTTCAGATGCTTTTTATTACTTTTATAACGAAGATGAGCCTTGGCATGAGCTGGTGAAAAAATTTTCCCAAGGATACGACCCGTTAGCTGAAAACCGTAAGGGTATGGCAGCCAAGGTATACGCTAATACCGACGGAACGTGTGGGGAAAAAGTATATCAGACAATTAAGGAGTGTGTGTTAAGTTAATCTCGAAGGTTATTAGGCAATATATGAAAAGCTGCAGGAGCACTATATAATAATTGCAAATATTTTTCTATTCTCATAATAAAACCAAAAATAACTAAAAAAAAATAAGAAACCTCCGATAAAAAGTAATAAGCAATAAACTTATTACTTTTTTTATATAAAAAATTGAGATATATAAATTTTAAAGAAGGTGAAGAATATGGGAACAAGATTAACGGGATTAGCTTCAGGAATGGATATAGACAGCATGGTGGAAAGCATGCTGACGACAAAACAATCAAAGGTGGATGAAGCAAAGAAGAGCCTGCAGTACATGGAATGGCAGCAGGCGGCTTATAGAGAAATCATTAGTGAAATTAAAGAATTTCAGAATACTTTTTTTGATATCTTAAATAGGGACACTTATTTGATGAGCGGCAGTTCTTTCAATTCATATTCTGCATCGGCTGCCATAGACGGTACTTCAACTTCTGCCGTAACTGTTTCTGCAACAAACTCCGCAACAACCGGGACGCATACTATCAGCAATATCACCAAAGCATTGAATGATGTATGGACAGGAAGCAATATTGCTACCATGGAAGGATCGGGCTTGGCTTTAGGAGATATTAACAGTGGAGATACCATTGATGTAACTTTAGACGGAACAAAAAAGACCATTACTTTAGACGGAGGGTATGCAACGATTAATGATCTGATGAGTGATCTGCAAAGTAAAATAGATATTGCCTTTGGATCCGGTAAGGTGACTGTAGAGACTTCAGGAAGTGAATTGTCATTTGAATCTGAAGGGCATGTTTTCAGAGTGACTAATACCAATGAAGGCGATACGGTATTGACATCCTTGGGATTCTCATCTGGGGATCAAAATGTTTTAAAAAAATATGCCACTCTTGGTGATGCGAATTTTGCAAATGATATTTTTGGCGCCGGGGATACCATAAGCTTCAGCATTAATGGGGAAACATTTACTTTTGACAAAACCGGCGATACGGTGCAGAACCTTATTGATAAAGTTAACAGCAGTACGGCCAATGTGACACTAACTTACAGCGAGCTTACCAACAGTTTCAAACTGGCTTCAGACAATGAGGGCGGCAATAACAAAATTCAATTTGAAGATATAACAGGCGGTTTTCTAACAGGATTAGGTATTGACTATGCCAGTGATACCGGGCACACACAAATAGCCTCAGATGCAACTTTTACGTTGGATGGAGTGACTACCACACGAAGCAGTAATGCTTTTACCATCGACGGGGTGAAATATGTTTTGAACGAAAATACAACTTCCGAAATTACCGTTACGGTCAATACGGATACAACAAATACGGAGGAATTGATTCTTAATTTTGTTGACCGGTACAATGAATTGATGGATAGCATCAATGGTCTTGTAAAAGAAAAACGGGACAGAGATTATGAACCTTTAACAGATGCCCAGAGAGAAGAGCTGTCTAAAGATGAAATAGATAAATGGGAGGAAAAAGCAAAAAGTGGTATGCTTAAAAATGACTCCTTGCTCACAGGATTTATGTCAAGCTTGAGAAGAACTCTTTTCTCGACTCAGGATAGTCTGGGAATCAGCCTTATAGATTTAGGAATAACAACTACTAAGGATTATTCCAACGGAGGGCAGCTTGTTGTGGATAAGGAAAAGCTTAAGGAAGCTATTGAATCAGACCCGGACAGTGTAAAGAGATTATTTACGGATAGTGAATCCGGTTTGGCTGCTAAAATGGATTCGATTTTGACCAGTTATGTGAAATCAACAGGGTCCAACAAGGGACTTTTAGTAAAAAAGGCAGGCATGGAAGGGACTACCGCAGAAATGGAAAATGCCCTGAGTAAACAGATAAAAAGTATGGAGGGTCGGGTGGATACTTTGCTAAAAAAACTGGAAGAAGCAGAGGAAAAGTATTACCTGCAGTTTTCGGCGATGGAGTCGGCAATTCAACAGATGAATGCAATGTCTTCTTATATTTCAGGCTGGTTCGTTTAATAATGAGGTTTAAAGATGGAAAATATGAATTCCCGCAGAGGAAAATTACTCAATGAAAAAAAGCGACTATTTGATGAGTTGTTGGAAATCACTAAGAAACAAACACTTTGGATTAAGAAAAGAAACTGGACACGGCTTCATAATGCAATAAATTCAAAACAAGATAGAATTGACAAAATTGATGATTTGGATGAACTGATCAAGAAAACTGCATCATTTAGACACAGCAATGAAGAAGAACAAGAAGAAGAGATGGTCAGAGATATTGAATATATTGCTCAGAAAATCGTTGAAATAGAACAAAGCAACATAGAGGAGATCAGAGAGACGATGAAAACATTGAAAGATGAATTAAAAGAGGTCCAATTAAAAAAAAGAGTGAGCAACACATATAAAGATCAGAAGAATAATAATAACGGAAGTTATGTGGATAAATACAAATAACCCAATTATAAGGAGAGGTAAAGATGAGCAATATTGCAGTAAAAGAATCTTTGGGATTTGGCAACAAGATCAACGATCCTAAAAAAGACTTTTCCGGCACGGCAAGCATGCTTAAAGAGGATATTAGAATATCTGTTGGCACCATCAATGATTCAAAGAAACTATTTCAGGAAAATCTATCGAGCATGTTAAAAACAAAGAAAGGTAAAGAAGCCTTTTCGGAAGTTATAGATGTGGCTAATGAAATATTTTTTTCTTCTGACAGCCATTTTCAATTTGAAGTACACGATAAAACTGGGCGAGTCATGGTTAAAGTAATTAATAATGAAACATCAAAAGTAGTAAAAGAGTTGCCGCCGGAAAAATTATTAAATGCTGTAGCCGGTATTTGGGAGCTGGCGGGAATCATAGTGGATGAAAAAGCATGATAAAGCCTAAATCTTAATTTTAACTAAGCCCGAAGGGTGAGTTAATTTTCGGGGTGGTAGAAAGTGGACTATTTTCTAAACAAGATAGATCCTCAGATTGTGAAAAACATTCAAAAAATTTCTTCAACAGGTGTTGTTCATAAAAAAGAGGATGTACCTATCCAAAGAGAGAGCAAGGATAAAGATGAACCGGATCAAAAACAAAAAAAACATAAAAAGTCCAAAGAAAAAATTGAAGCTCTTAACGAACTGGCAGAAAAAAATGATCTTGATTTTTTCTTTGTTGCAAAAGAAGAAGGTCGGCAATTGTGGATAAAAGTTTTTGATAAGCAAACCAATACATGTATAAGATCTTTTGATGAAAATGAAGTAACCGAGCTATTAAACAGATTACAAAATTTATCAGGAATTATTGTAGACACTAAAAGATAAGGAGTTGAAATTTTAATGTATGCAAATGCGGCAAATCCAATTAATACATATCAGCAGAATAATATAAATACAGCATCTCAAGGGAAACTTATTCTGATGTTGTACGAGGGAGCAGTGAAATTTTGCAGGCTTGCTGAAATGGCTATCGATGAAAAGAATGTAGAAAAGAGACATAACAACCTGAGAAAAGCAAAAAATATTATTCAAGAATTGGCGCTGACCCTTAACAGAGAGGTAGAGTTTTCAGAGAAATTGGGGGCATTATATGCTTATATGGAAAGACAACTGATTTCGGCGAATATTAATAATGATAAAAATAAGATTAATGAGGTTAGGGAGATACTGGAAGAATTAAAAGATGCTTGGGAGCAAATCGTAAATTAGACAAAAATCGTCAGAATATAGTGTAGAAAGAGAAAAGTTTATGCATGCAAATGTCATTTTTGCTTGCAT
>CAZKKX010000049.1:8291-14729 GCA_964553505.1 uncultured Eubacteriales bacterium
TTTTGTAAACCGATATACTAAAAATAGGTTAATTTAGAAATATTGTAATATCGTATGTTATATATTATCAGGGGGGAGGGACGGAGTACATATGAGTACAATGAATGACCGAACGATGCAGCTAATCAATAAGGCTTTAAATACCGCGGTATATAGAAATGAAGCAATCTCAAATAATATTGCAAATGTAAATACCAGAAACTACAAAGCCAACCGAGTATTATTTGAGGAAGAATTAAAAAATGCCATGAATGGTTTGAAGGGTAATTTAAAAACAACTCACAGTAAACACATCAATACATGCAGATCTATAGAGAATATTACTCCTAAGGTGATAAAGGATACTTCCACCAGTATGAGACTGGACGGCAATAATGTTGACATTGATATAGAAAATGCAAATCTTGCTGCAAATCAGCTTTTATATAATGCATTGATACAGCAAGCCAGCAAAAAGATATCAGTGCTTCGCCATGTTATCAGTGAAGGGAGCAGATAATTTATGAAAATCTTTGATACTTTTAAAATAAGCGCCAGCGGTTTGACTGCTGAAAAAATGAGAATGGATACGGTTGCTTCCAATATAGCCAATGCAACTACTACCAGAACAGAAGAGGGCGGACCGTATAGAAGAAAAATTGCCGTATTCAGGGAGAATCTTGAAAAAGAACTGGACCGTATATCGGGTCAATCTGAAACTGTTTCAAGAGGTGTGAAGGTAGATTCTATCATCGAAGACCCTACGCCTTTTAGGTTGGTATATGATCCGATGCATCCCGATGCCAATGAAGAGGGGTATGTAGAAATGCCCAACGTTAATGTTCTGAATGAAATGGTGGATATGATAGCGGCCACCCGGGCATATGAAGCGAATGTAACTGCCTTGAATGCTTCAAAGGCGATGTTTTTAAAAGCATTGGAAATCGGTAGATAGGAGGTTATGAGATGAGCACGGTAAATATAATAGAAGGGTTGGCAATAAAAGAACAACCTGAGATAAAAAAGAAAAATAGTATGGATGGCAGCGAAGTATCTCTTCCGGAAATTTTTAAAGAGAAGTTAAAGGACGTCAATAATCTGCAGATACAATCGGATGAAAGCACTAAACAGCTTATTACAGGTGAAGCGGACAACGTTCATGAAGTTTTACTGAATACGGAAGAAGCTGTGTTGACCTTGGAGCTTGCTGTTAAAGTGAGAAATAAGATAGTAGAAGCTTATCAGGAAGTCATTAAGATGCAAATATAGAATATTTCCATGATCAAAAAAGATAATAGCATTATTTTCCATAAAAATGATGATTTGATGGGGATATTTTCTGAGATGAATACAAGGGAGTCTACTATATATGCAATGGCTAAAAAATTTTATGGAAAGATTACATACTACATGGAGCAATATGACAAACGGCAAACGGCTCGCTCTGATAAGCGTAGGCGTTGCTTTTATTGTCTCATTAACCATGTATTATTTTGTTTTTGGAAAAACCGATTATGTTCCCCTCTTCACAGACTTGAGTGTAACGGATTCTGCTAAAGTAGTGCAGAAACTGGACGAAATGGGTGTGCGAGATTATGAGATTGAAGCCGGAGGCACTACCATATCTGTTCCGGAAGATCAGGTAGATCGTTTGCGCATTGAGCTTGCAAATGACGGCGCATTACCTTCTAATGGAGCCGGGTTCGAATTGTTTGACAGTGCGGGCTTTACTCTTACCAGTGAGGAAAGGGAGATTATGTATCAGCGTGCAGTACAGGGAGAACTGCAGCGTGCCATCATGTCTTTGGAGGAAGTCAATTTTGCAACAGTGATTCTTTCCATGCCGGTAGATTCGCTGTTTGCAAGAGAAGAAAAAACCGGAAGTGCATCTGTACTTTTAAGGTTAAATGCTTTCAAAAAGTTAGAATCACAGCAGGTAAGAGGCATTGTTGCCCTGGTTTCGGGTGCAGTTAAAGGAATACCGCCTGAAAATGTTCAGGTAATTGATACTGAATTGAATTATTTAAGTTTGGGACTTAATGAGAGTGATGATTTAGTTAGTGTTCAGGAAACCGGAAATCGTATTAATCTGAAACAGAATTTTGAAAAAACATTAGCCGATGATTTACAGAAAATGCTTGAAACAGCTCTTGGGATGGGAAAAGTAGTTGTTAAAGTGAATGCGGAAATGAACTTTGATGCTGAAGAAAAAACGGTTATCTCTTATGGTGATGCTGCAGTTATAAGAAGTATTCAGGAAAGCATTCAATTGGAAGACGGGCAGGAGCAAGATCTAAGCTTAAGTCCGGTTGACAACAATATTCAATATTATGGAGAGAATACTGATCAGATTGCCGATATACCCGGACTAAGCAACTATGAAAATATTCGCAACTATGAAATAGATGAAACACAGGTACATACCATTAAAGCCCCTGGAGAAGTAATTCGACTTACTACTTCGGTTATTTATGACGGTGAGTTGTCGGGTGAAAGAAAAGAATCAATTCATAACATCGTAGTAGGGGCAGTAGGTTTTGATGAGTTGAGGGGAGATATTATCAATGTCGAGGGATTGACATTTGATCGAACCTCAGAGGTGGAATTAAAGAAAGCAATGGATGAAGCAGAAACGGCTTACCTTGCTGAAATGAAAAAGCAGGCAATCATTAAATATGTGGGAATGGGAGTCGGTTCTTTATTGTTTTTGATATTCTTTATCATTATAATGATAAAAATGAGAAGAGCATCAAAAGCTGAAAGTGAAGCTGAGTCGGCAGTTCAACCCATGCCTATAGAAGAAATGATTCAGGATGTATCATCAAAGTTGACTCAGACAGAGGATGATGGTACGGAGACAGAAATAAAAGAGTATGCCAATGAATCACCTGAGAAGGTGGCAGATATTGTAAGAACTTGGATTTTAAAGGATGAGGGGTAATACGATATGCAGGCGGCACAAACACTTACGGGAGTTGAGAAAGCAGCAGTTCTGATGATTACATTGGGACCTGAGTTGTCTTCGAAAATATTAAAAATGCTTCCGGAATCTATGATTGAAAAAATCACATTTGAAATTGCAAATATAACACAAGTAGAGCCTACTGTAAAGGATGAGATATTAACAGAATTTGTTGAAACGCAACGAGCCAGTCAATACATAAAAGAAGGCGGGTTGGACTATGCAAGAAATCTTCTTACAAAAGCATTGGGATCAAAAAAGGCCGAAGAAATATTGGCAAATTCAGAGCGGCTCGCACAAAAAAGAAAACCTTTCACTCTGGCGAGAAAAACGGATCCGCTCCAGCTGTTAAAAACAATAGTCAATGAGCATCCCCAGACCATTGCACTCATATTGTGTTTTCTTCAATCGGACAAAGCGGCTCAGATTATTTCAGGACTGCCTGAAGATATCAAAGCGGATGTTGCGTATAGGATTGCAACAATGAATAAAACATCACCAAAAGTAATCAAGCAGGTGGAACAGATTTTGGACAGAAAGCTCTCCAATGTTTTAGATGGCAATTTTGAATCATATGGAGGCATACAGACATTGGTTGAAATATTGAATTCGGCAAATAGGGGAACCGAAAAAAGCATACTGGAAAGTCTTGAGCAGGAGGATGCAGACCTTGCGGAAGAAATTAAAGACAGTATGTTTGTCTTCGAAGATGTCATTAATCTTGACAGCATCTATATTCAGCGTGTGCTCAGAGATGTGGATAACAGCGATCTGGCATTGGCTCTCAAGGGTTCATCGAAAGATGTTGCCGATCATATTTATGCAAATATTTCGAAACGTGCCGGAGAAACATTGAGAGAAGATATAGAATTCATGGGGCCTGTCAGAATAACGGCCGTTGAGGAAGCTCAACACAAAATTGTAGGTATTATCAGAAGATTGGATGAAGCAGGAGAGATTATAATTAGCAGGGGTGATCAGGGTGAAGTCGTTGTATAAAATCATAAAAGATTCCGACGATTTTAAAGAAAGAAAATCTTGTGTTATTCCTGTAACAGAAATAGTGCCCAATTCGGCAATTGCAGTATCCGATGATTCAGGTGAAAACGAAGATAATATTATTGAAAAAGCAGAAAAAGAAGCATTACAAATCATCGAAGCAGCAAAATTTCAAGCTAAAGAAGAAGCGAGGAACGTTTTAGAAGACCTTAAAAAAAAGACATATCAGGAAGCATATGAAAACGGTTTTGATGAAGGCCGAAAGGAAGGATATGAGACAGGGCACTCGGAGGGCATAAAAGAATGTGAATCATTAAGGGAACAAGCTAAGTCTGTTCTGAAAAATGCTCATGAACAGGCGGTACGTATAATAGAAAAAAATGAAGGAGAAATCATAGAACTGTCTGTGTATATAGCTGAGCAAATATTGAGGACTGCCATCTCAAGAGATGATGCTCCTTTGATAAAAATAGCCCAGGATGCTTTCAGGGAATTTAAGGATAAAAAGCATGTGATTATCAGTGTCCATCCAAAAAGAAAACCATTTTTTGAAACAAATATTGAAACTTTGAAAAGAGTTTGCCCTTATACCTCGGTAACTCTCCTTGAAGATGAAAAAGTTCCTGAGGACGGATGCATTCTCGAAAGCGATTCGCAGGTGGTAGATACGAGAATTGACAGTCAGTTGGAAAAAATAAAGGAAATTTTATTGGAGATGAGACATGAATGATAATATTCCTTTTGAAAAATATAAAGAACGCATCAATAATGGCAGCTTCTACAAAAGAGAAGGAAAAGTTAAGCAGGTTATTGGGTTAACCATTCAAGTAGAAGGCATAAAAGCTTTTGTTGGGGAAATATGTGAAATTGTAATAGATGAAAAAAGAAAGATCACATCAGAGGTGGTGGGATTTAGTGAAGAAAAAGTATTAATTATGCCCTTTGGTGAACTCAGTGGCATTTCACCCGGCTCACGTGTGATTCCCACCGGTAAATGCATGCGGATAAAGGTGGGAGAAAATCTCTTGGGAAAAGTGTTAAACGGCCTGGGTCAGCCTTTTGATGATGAAAAAATTTATCTCACTGAAGAGGTTGACAGTTATCAAAATCCGCCCAATGCACTTACAAGGAAAAGGATTGACAAAATTATGGAGACGGGCATTCGTGCTATCGATGGGCTTATTACAGTTGGTGTGGGACAGCGAATCGGAATATTTTCCGGAAGCGGTGTTGGAAAAAGCACATTGATAGGGAAAATATGTCGTTCATCCAAAGCGGATGTAAATGTGATATGTCTTATTGGAGAAAGAAACCGAGAGTTGCAGAATGTATTAGATATCGATTTGGGAGAAGAAGGACTTAAAAAGTCGGTAGTGATTTGTGCGACATCGGATCAGCCGCCCCTTATACGTATTAAAGGCGCTTATACAGGGATATCCATTGCAGAGTATTTTAGAGACAAAGGATATAATGTCATGTTAATTATGGATTCTGTAACACGTTTTGCAATGGCGCAAAGAGAAGTAGGACTTGCCATAGGCGAGCCTCCGACAACCAAGGGATACACCCCCTCGGTATTTGCGTTGCTTCCCAAGCTTTTTGAAAGAGCAGGAACATCTGAAACAGGCTCCATAACGGCTTTTTTTACAGTGCTGGTCGAAGGAGATGATTTAAATGAACCCATTTCAGACGCAGCAAGAGGAATACTTGATGGACATATTATTCTATCAAGGAAGCTTGCAAACCAGAATCATTTTCCGGCGATAGACGTCAATAACAGCATTAGCCGGCTTATGTCTCAGATTATTAGTGAGAAACAATCGGAAGCCGCTGCCCTGATAAGGGATATTATGGCATTGTATGAGGAGTCGGAAGATTTAATCAATGTAGGGGCTTATGCAAAAGGCTCGAATCCTAAGTTGGACAAAGCTATTGAGTTATATCCGGAGATTATGAATTTTTTGAGACAGAAATTAAATGACAGAACTTCTATTCAAGAAACACTGGAATGGATGTATTCAATATTAAATATGGAAATGAGTGAGTCGTAATGGGATTTCAATATTCTCTGGAAAGTGTATTGGAATACAGAAAAAAAGTCGAGGATAATAAAAAAGAAAAATTCATTCATGAAAATAATCGATTCAGTGAAGAAACCGGTGTAATGGAAAGTATCCGAGAGCATTATCATGAAACACTGGAACAGCTCAGCGGCAAAGAAGCGTTTTCCATTCAAGAACAGAAAAATTATATGCAGTATATCATGAACCTTCATCAAAAAATGGAAAAACAAAAAATTCGCATCAGCGATTCCCGAAGAAGACGTGATATGGCAAGGGCAGAATTGGAAACTGCTCAAAAAGATAGAAAGATAATGGAAAATCTTGAGGAAAAAGAATTATATCGGTTCAAAGAAGATATAAAAAAGAGAGAAGAAAAGGAATTAAATGAGATTGCTTCCATAGGTTTCGTCAGAAGAAAAAGCGAAAAAGACAAAA
>CAZKKX010000050.1:0-14428 GCA_964553505.1 uncultured Eubacteriales bacterium
AAAAAAATTTCCATCTTTATTTCAGGAATCAATTTTGTAGCCTGATGAAAATAAGATATCAATGCCTGCAACTTTCTATCATCAACAGCATCCGGTTTATAATCTCTTGTTGATTTACGGTTTTTTATTAGATTTTTATAATTCATCACCATCACCTCATATTATTTTTACCCGAAAAAATACATAATACTCAGTTAATAAAAATAAAGTATATATCCTCAAGGATTATATTTTCATTATTGAGAATAATAGTATTGGTGGTGATATTAATATGTTTATTGGGCATAAATTTATTCAGAAAGATTCTGTACTTGTACTATATTTAGAACCTCAATTGACTGAATTTGCACTTGATTTTTTCAAAAGAGGCAAATCGGAAAAAAAAGAAGAAAGAATTAATTTAGAAAATGGCATATATGAATATATATCAAAAAATTTGCCAAATCTTAAAGTCGGCACGGTAAAGGTCGTGATAGGTTCCATTATAGTTGCTTCTTTTTCTCTTGGCAGGATCATGCCCTCGTATACACAACCTGCCATAAATCAACATCAAATGAATACTATGTATTCTGTTAAAAGTGGTGATACATTGTACACCATTTCTCAAAGATTTGATACAACGGTATCTCATCTGAAAAAATTAAATCATTTGTATAGTGATACAATCTATATAGGCCAACAATTAAAAGTCATATCTGACCAATTATATAACATAAAGTACGGAGATACCTTATATACCATTTCTCAAAAATTTGGCACCACAATATCTCATCTCAAACAACTTAATAATTTGACAGATAATGTGATATATGAAGGTCAACAGTTGAAAGTCATTGATCCTCACCAAAAAATATACACTGTTAAATACGGAGACACCCTATCTAAAATAGCATCCATGTACGATACCCAAATATTACCTCTTAAGGCTATTAATTTCCTCGTTGAGGATATAATTTATTCAGACCAAACTTTATATATTCCCGATCATTATACTGTTACAAATTCTAACAGTATTATGGTATTGGTCAACAAAAAATACTCTTTGCCATCAGATTACATTCCTTCCGACTTGATTGTTCCCAATATCCCTTTTACATTTACCGAATATCAACCCAAAAAATTATTAAGGCAAGAAGCCGCTTCTGCATTAGAACTCCTATTTAATAAAGCAGCAAAGGAAGGTATACAACTGTTTGGATTATCAGGATATCGTTCTTATGAACGTCAGGATGCAATTTTCACATCAAACGTTCAAAGAAGAGGTCTGAAAGCAGCCAATCAATTTAGTGCAAAGCCGGGAGAAAGCGAACATCAGACAGGACTTGCCATTGATGTAACCAGTCCCTCTGTAAATTATGGACTATCTCAAGCCTTTGGAGATACGAAAGAAGGTAAATGGCTACAAGAAAATGCTCCAAGCTTTGGGTTCATTATCCGTTATCAAAAAGGAAAAGAGTCCATAACAGGCTATCAGTATGAACCCTGGCATATAAGATATGTGGGAATAGAAGCCGCACAAGAAATAACACGGAGAAATATTACTTTAGAAGAATACATATCTAATTTCTTCTCCGTTCCAGCTCCTTAAGATATTTTTTTCTTAAACGTATATCATCAGGTGTAACTTCTACCAATTCATCATCATTTATAAATTCCAATGCTTCTTCGAGAGAAAGTATCTTTGGGGGCGGCATTCTCAAAGAATCATCGGAACCGGCCGCTCTCATATTGGTCAATCTTTTATTTTTACAGGGATTTACCGTCATATCATCGCTTCTGCTGTTCATACCAATGATCATACCTTCATAAACCTTGGTTCCCGGGTAGATAAACATTGTTGCGCGCTCATTAAAATTTGCCAGAGAATAGGCCATGGCTTCTCCTTCTTCTTGAGATATTAGAACTCCATTGGTTCTTTGAGGTATCTCTCCTTTATGCGCCTCAAAAGCTTCAAATCTTCTGACCAAAGTCCCTTCACCTCTTGTATCATTGATGAATTCGCTTCTGTATCCCAAAAGTCCCCTTGTGGGTACCAAATATTCCATTTTTGTGAGTCCTTCTTCTGATGACATGGATGCCATTATGCCTTTACGAATATTAAGTTTAGAAATAACGCCTCCCGAATACTCATCCGGTGCGCTGATAATAACTCTTTCAACTGGTTCTTTAAGAACTCCGTTTTCTCTATACATAATTACTTCCGGCTTGGATACTGCAATTTCATAGCCTTCCCTTCTCATATTTTCCAATAGAATCGAAAGGTGCAGTTCTCCTCTTCCGGATACTTTAAACCCGTCAGTTGTATCTAATGGTTCCACTTTTAATCCTACATTAACTTCCAATTCTTTCTCCAATCGGGCTTTCAGGTGTCTTGTAGTCAAGTATTTACCGCTTTTTCCTACAAAAGGAGATTTATTTACTAAAAAATTCATTGACAAAGTCGGTTCTTCTATCCTGATAGTTTCCATAGGCTGAGGCTGGTTTTCATTGCAAATGGTCTCGCCAATAGAGATATCCTCTATTCCTGAAACCACAACAATATCTCCACTGCCGGCTTCTTTCACCGACACTCTCTTTAGTCCTTTATAAACAAACACCTGTGATATTTTTTTATTTACAAAATCACCATTCCGCTTACAAACAGTCACTACTTGTCCTTCCTTAATTATTCCGCTGAAAATTCTACCTATTCCCAACCTACCAATATAGTCGTCATAGGCAAGGGTAGATACCTGCATCTGTAATGACTGATTATTTAGGTCCGGGTAAATATTTGCATGAGAAAGAATCGTTTCAAACAAAGGAGAAATATCTTTGCTGTCGTCATTCATTTCTCTTTTTATGATGCCTTCTTTTGCGATACCATACAGTATAGGAAAATCCAATTGCTCATCTGTCGCATTGAGTTCAATAAACAGACCAAACACCATGTCCACGACTTCCTCCGCACGCTGGTCTTTCTTGTCTATTTTATTAATCAGCAGAATAGGACGCAAACCCAACTCCAGAGATTTTTGCAGAACAAACCGAGTCTGCGGCATAGGACCTTCACTGGAATCCACAAGCAGGATCACCGTATCCACTGTTTTTATAATCCTTTCCACCTCTGATGAAAAATCGGCATGTCCAGGTGTATCCACAATATTTATTTTTATATCCTTATACATGACAGAGCAGTTTTTTGAATATATGGTGATACCTCTTTCCCTTTCAATATCATTGCTGTCCATAACACAATCAATAATTTCTTGGTTTTCTCTGAAAATACCGCTTTGCGCAAAAAAAGCATCCACCAAAGTAGATTTTCCCGCATCCACATGTGCAATCACAGCAATATTAATAATTTTTTGAGTATTCATAAAAATGACCTTCTTTCATTCTTTATCTAAAAATCAGTTTATAGTTTATAGAGTATGGATTATCTTCAATCTTATAACTTTTCAAGTCCATCTGTTAGTTTAATATTTATAGAGAAATTTTACAAATGTTTTTGAATAAAATGTTAAAATAAACATGAATATATAATAGATTAGATACCTGCAAAAACTATACTATAATCTATAACCAAGCCTGTAACTTAGTAAACTATTTTTATGAAAGGATGATAAGAAATGAGTAAAACAACCTGGAAACCGGGCACAATGGTCTATCCGGTACCTGCTGTCATGGTATCCTGCGGCAGTGAAAAGGAAAAGTATAATATTATTACCATTGCCTGGACCGGCACCATCTGCTCGGATCCTCCCATGGCCTATATTTCTGTCCGAAAGGAACGTTATTCTTATGATATTATCAAAGAATCCGGAGAATTCGTTATTAATCTGACAACAGAATCTCTGGCTTTTGCAACGGATTACTGCGGTGTTAAATCCGGAAGAGATGTAAATAAATTTGAATTTCTTGAATTGACACCCATACCGGCTGAAAAAATTAAAGCCCCTATGATAAAAGAGTCTCCTATAAATATTGAATGCAAAGTGAAACAGATCATAGAATTGGGCTCACACGATATGTTTATAGCGGAAGTGCTGGCAGTACATGCCGATGAATCTTTTATGGATGATCAAGGCAAATTCCGCTTAGATCAGGCCCAACCCATCTGCTACAGTCATGGAGAATACTATGGGCTTAAAGATTCTCTGGGGAAATTTGGCTATTCCATTATGAAAAAGAAGAAATAAAAAGTGTAAACATCAAAGTTTCGGTTTGTTATAAATAAGCCATGATGATTATGTTTCAAAACATGATTATCATGGCTACAGGCTGAAGGCAGCGTATTTTATGAGTTGAATACTGTTGTATAAATATGTGTAACTTTTTATTATCTATCTAAACTTCAATTCGATGGCCTTCCTTAGATAACACCTTAAGAGCAATTTCTATATCCTTGTTCTTAACCAAAATATAGTCTGTATCATATGTTGATATAGCAAATATACTTATACCTTGATTGGCTAATGTTGTACTTATAGAAGATAATATTCCAATTAATGAAAAATCCAATGGCCCTTCTATCTTTATAATTTTCCAGTCTTTTTCATGTTTGATTTCATTAGGAATATTTTTATCACTACATACAATTGAAAGCTCATCTTCTGTTTTTGTTATAGAATAAAACTTACTATTATCTATCCATTCGGGAATTAACTCTATACTATCTAATCTACACACTCCGAATGTTCCATTTAAAATCCTCATTTTTAGAGTTATATCTGCCATAGTTTTCACTTCCAATCTTTCTTATTTATATACGTCATTATCATAATTAACCTGAGGTCTTTCCTTATTCAGGAATATACTCCACCGGCTCGATCTCGACTCCGTTTTCTTCACGGGATTTAAATGAATAAACCCATTCCGGCTGCTTGGGGATATCTTTCATAAATTTTTCTTGATTTATTCGATGGTATTCCCAATTTTCTTCCTTTATCCTTTCAATTCCTAACATCTCATGCCATTCGGCATCTGATAAGGGCTCCGTATTTAAAAATTCATGATAGCCAAACACAGCACCTCTTGCAAGGTAAATCTTTCCTTGGTCATATATTGCCACATAGATCTCATTTGGGAATTCCGTACCAATCTCGAGAAAAGAACCTATATCTGCGATCCCTGCAATATCTGTTACCAGAGCCGAAGAAAGCGGCAAATCAAAATCTTTGGAAAGGCTGTTTTCGATTAATTCCATATTCCCGCCTATATACTTGAGCCGGTCACGTTCTTCTTCTGTCAGGGGTTCATTTGCCAATTCTTTCAAAGAACAATCCCTTAACAATTTATAAAAGTTTAACAAGTGTTGGGCCCCATTAGCTTTTTGTTCATCCAGCAGCCCTCTGCTTTGAAGATTCTTACTGGAGTAGTCCACCAACCATATGAGCCTATCGTACACTTCTACTGTAGGTTCCACATATTGAGGAAGATACTCTACCTGAACCTCTCCACCCATTTCTGCAACCGGCTGTTTGGCATACAGCACCGTATCATGCTTTAATTCCGCATAGTTCCCCAGCGCTGTGTTGATCATTTTATCCTGCCAGGCAATATTCTTCATAAAAAATGGCAACCCATCCGTATTTTCATGTTCTTTCAAAGCTGCCTTTATGTTCCAAAGCCAGCCGTTATATAGATTATCACGCCATTCATTTTCTTTTATCTTTTCTACTTTATTTTTCATCTTGTGCAAATTATCTTTATATTTCTCGTAAGCATCCTCTTTCACATAGTATTGATAATCCAAATCTTCCGCTCGGCTATTACCGAATGCTGCTGCCACGTCCAGCCCCGATGGTACCGGGCGGATGATAGGAAACATCAATTCCTGAAGGATATTTGCATCAAGAGTATATCTTTGTCCCATAAATCTAAATTGTTTATCCACAGGCGTATCTACAATATTCAAAACTATCTTATTCTGTATTTGTGGTTCAGGCAAGTTGTTAACCTGTCCCAGAACCTGTTCAGAGTACTTCTGGTTTCGAAAATCATTAATATCCGGGGTCTGCCCAAATACATTAACTATTACTTCCTTTATATTAAAAATCGTAATATCATCTGATTGCCCTATGAAAAAATCCGTAGGTGCGTATATTTTATCCCAACTTTCGATCTCATTACTTCCTTCATTTTCTAAAAAAGTAATATAGGTTATGAGCATTGCTTTTACTGTCCCGGAGACATTTAATTCTTCACCTTCTTTTAAAGGGAATCCCAAGAGGCCGTACCACATCATTCCTCTGAAATATTTTTCGAGAGTTTCATCTCCTGCATAATGTCCTCTTACAATGAATTGCTCATAGTTGATATCAAAACCCATTAAAGGCGATTTGCAGTAACCTTCTGATTTATCTATTAACTCAATTTCTTTTTCTGCTATTGCTTTTACTTCATCCGGTACAGAACCATATGACCCATTTAAAATTTTACTCCCAACAGAAAAGTATACTGAAATATCTTTCAAGTCCTCATTAACTGCTTCATAGTCATCATTATTATAAAGCATCAGCGTTTTGTCCAACATTCTTTCAGTTAAGATTTTCAGTTCTTCAACCAAATATTCTTTTTCAATACTCTTTAATGTTTCACTATAAAACTTGTGATATAAATGCAGGGCAACATCCGACGTCACAAAACTGGGTATCTGAATGTATTCGTTATCCTCATAAATATTGTGCATCTTCATATAAAGATGCGTTTTTTGTGGGTTTGGCGGTAATACAACAAATCCGTTTTGAAACAGCATCTCTTTTTGTTTTTCTGTAAATCCATGAATTCTGGTCATGTTTTCTATATTGCTCAAATCTGAATTTGCCCGGTAATCCGGCACTTGCCATACGAGCTTAGCAGCATTATAATCCACCGAAATGTTCTCATATGCTTTAGCATCTGTCCAAACCGGCTGAAGTAATGATTTATTTGAATTTTCACTGTTATCAGGCGTTTCATTATTCCGGCTCACGCCGCATGCGGTTATTGTCATTATGATACATAGCATTAGTATCAGCATTTTTTTAGTCTTCATAAAATTATCCCCCTTTTTCCTTTAATGCCTGATTTTTTAACTGTAAGATTATTTTTTCTTGAATCCCATTTTGATTTACTATGATCTCAATGTATTCTTTTTCTTCCATTGTCAGGGAATCAATTTCTACAATTTCGTCAAATGGTCCGCTTTCTGCGAGTAGAATGAATCCAAAGCCATGCCAATAATAGGCTGCGACTATATGATTTCCCTTTTGATTTCTTTCAACTACTATGAATTCATCAATACCGTTTAAATTAATATCCGCAAAACAAACGTCTATAAACGGATTTCTGACTTTTGAACCCGTCCACTTTTTTATTAACTTTTTATCCTTATAACTAAAGAAAAAAGGCCTGTTTTCTTCTTCGGGATAAAATACAGTTGTTTTATATACACCCATGAATATTTCTTTATATCCATCGCCGTCTATTTCACATATTTCAATTTTCCAGGGCTTTATTTGACTTAAATCAGCGGCATATTCCTTATGCAAATAAACTCTATTGTCTCTGATAACAGGTTTGTAAATGATAAAATCTTTGCCATATTTTGAATTATCTTCTCTTGACAATATCAGCACTTCTTCTATAAAGTCATTATCCACGTCCCCCACAGCCATATCTAAAACATTTAAGTCCTTAGGCAAACTTTTATTTGAAAATAAATACTGTTCACCTGAAATATTAATTTTTTGCTCTTCGTTTTTATCAATATTTTGTACATAAAAAACCAATGCCGCTAAAATAAATATACAACCTCCGCAGACTATAATGTTTTTACCTATCATAATATTATTTTATCAGCACTTCTCCCCACTTGTTATAATAGACTCGATCGTCATAATATCGATCAGTTGGCTCCTTAATCTTTCCTTTATATCCTAATGAAATTAGTGAAAAAGGCACCACCTGTTCAGGTAGACTCAAAAGGTTCTTTATGCCATCCACAAAATCTTTCTCAGGATGGATGCCGATCCAAACACCGCCAAGTCCTTGATCTTCTATTTCTAAAAGCATATTCTGTGTTGCTGCCGCACAATCCTGTACCCACCAGAAGTCTTTAGGATCTTTTGCATATGTTACATCCGCACAGACTAAAATAGCACAAGGGCTTTTTTTTAAAACCGGAGCCGACCAAGTAAATTCAGGTATTTTATGTAGTATATCCTTATCGTCTATAACCATAAAAAACCATGGCTGTTCATTCTCAGAGGAGGGAGCTGCCATTCCCGCCCTTATTATCTCAACCAATTTTTCTTTTTCTACAGGCTTATCCAAATATTTTCTGATGCTTCTTCTCTGATAAATAATATCCATATACTATCCTTCCTTTCATTCTTCCTCCACGCTCATTTACCTCATAGCCCTAAATCAATTGCAGAACCGGTTTCAAATCACCACCAATTATGGTGGCTTCTACTTCAACGTCCTTGATTTGATATGCTTCTATTTCAAATAAATCATCGGTCAGTATCACAAAATCAGCATAGTTTCCTTTTTTAAAACTTCCCTTGAGATTCTCTTCATGGGATAAATACGCTGCTCCTTCAGTAAAAATACCAATGGCTTCATCCAAATTTATTTTTTCTTCCGGCCTCCAACCTCCTTCAGGCATACCGGTCAGATCCTGACGGTTCACCGCCGCATAAATACCATAAAGAGGATTAAAGCTTTCAACCGGTGCATCAGAGCTGCCGGCACACTTAATACCTTTGTCCAGCATTTTTCTCCAACTATAACTATACTGTGATCTTTCTGCTCCCACCCTGCTTTCTGCAAGATCCCAATCTGAGCAGACAAATACAGGCTGAATATTTGCAATGATATCCAATTCTTTAAATTTGTTTAATATAGCTTCCGATGCTATCTGGCAATGAATGATCGAAGGTCTTAAACCCTTTTCTTTATATGCTTTCTTATGCTTTTTAAAAACATCAAGAATAGTTCTCATCGTTCTGTCTCCTATAGCATGAACACAGACATCAAATTCATTTTTAAAACATTGGGATACTATTTTATCAAATTCCGCCTCCGTGCTTAGCATAATTCCCGTATTGCCCGGATCATCCGAATAAGATTCTTCCAAGGCAGCTGTTCTTGACCCCAATGATCCATCGGCAATTATTTTTGCAGGTCCGATTCTTAAACGTTCTATATC
This sequence comes from uncultured Eubacteriales bacterium, assembly GCA_964553505.1. GTDB lineage: Bacteria > Bacillota > Clostridia > Peptostreptococcales > JAAYPU01 > JAENZQ01. Next base: position 9,179 of record CAZKKX010000050.1, read on the forward strand.
GACCCATGATTTCATTCCTAATTCTTTGTACTCAGAAATATCCTCCAAAGATGCTACTCTGAGCTGAAGCACCACTCTCAAAGGAAGTTCTTGTTTCTCTCCCAGCTCTTTATAGGACTCCCACAGCATTTTCTTATCTTCAACAAAACAAAAGTCGTCGGTATGTACGGTGGTAATCCCTTTAGCAATCAGATCATTGCACCCTTCCATAATAAGATTTTTCATTTTTTCTTTAGACTTGATTTTTGGGATTTTGGATGAAACAACATTCATTGCATTTTCTCTTAAAACCCCGGTGAGTTTTCCTTCTTGGTCCCTGTCTGCCTTTCCCCCATCTGGGAAAATAGTGTTTTCATCTATCCCGCATACTTTCAAAGCTTCACTGTTGACAACACAAATATGATAACATGTTCTTATTAAAAACACAGGGCATTCTTTGGTTACATCATCCAGTAAATATCTGTCGGGATAGCCTTTATCTTCAAAAAGTTCATGATTCCAGCCTGCCCCCATCACCCATTCTCCCGGTTTGATATCTTTTTTAGCGATATGTTTCTTTATTCTTTGTTTCATTTCTTCTTTTGATGTACAGCCGCTTAAAGATACTTCATACTTTTTTTTCTGAGCATAGGCAACCAGATGCATATGTGCGTCGGTAAACCCCGGATACACATTCTTTCCTTCCAAGTCTATAACTTCATCTGCATATTCATATATCTTTCTTATGTCTTCTAACTTTCCGATACCGGAAATTTTTCCATCGGTAATCCCAAGATATTCTGTTTCCTTTTCATCTGAAGAATAGAAATTTCCATTAAAAAAAATTTTATCATACTTTTCTCTTAGCATAGCATCCCCCTTTAAGGTTTTCTCAATTCTATTTTATAGGATTATTATTTCATATGCTACCAAAAAATAGAAAATAACAGGACAAAACCTGTTATTTTTAAAAATGCTTTTAAAAACCTATCGATTAATTTATGTCTGTTTTTTCAAAATAAATAGTTCCGGCTGTTAAAGGAAGAATAAAAGACAACCCCAAAGAAATCCAACTGTGGATCATTGTGAACTTTTCGGTTTCTACAAACAAATCCGGAATAGCTATTATACCGGGAACTGTCCACGGATAAATCAAAACATACTCTGATTGCGCAACAATAATACTCACTACAGAAACGGCAATAGTAAATCCTATGGCAGCAATATAATTCTTAAATAGAAGTGTTATTAGAATGACCGAAGGTGTTAGCAAAAACATCAGCAATCCTGAATACAGATATAATTGCAACCATTTTCCAAGTATCTCCACGCTCAGTTGTTCGAAACGTCCCAAAAGCCCCAAAATCAATGTCAATAAAAAAGAGACCAGCATCCAAGTCAAAATAACAATCAAAACAACCAACAATTTACTTATAATCAAACTCTTTCTTCCAACAGGAATCGTAAGAAGATTTTTTAATGTTTCCTCTTGATACTCTCTATTAAATACGTAAGTTGCCAACAGCCCAAACAGCAATGTCCCTATCATTAAAAGGATAAATATGTCTGTTTGTTTGAAGTAATTTTCAAAGGTAATAATATTTTCAGGGTTTCGTGCCCTCATGCCGGTCAACATAAAAAACATCATTATAGGAACAACCATCGCACCTAATAAGCTGACCATAAATAATTTGGAACGTTTTAACTTAACAATCTCTATAAACAGTAGGTTAAGCAATTACTTCACCCCCGTTAAATTCAAGAAATAATCTTCCAGATTATCCTCGCTTAATGCCAGTTTTGTAACGTTGATTCCATTCTCAATAAATAATCGATTTATTTCGCCTATCTTCTCTAAATGAGAATAGATACGAAAAGTATGATCTTCATGAACCTCATAGTCATTCAGATGCATTTTCTTCTCCAATAGAATTGCGGCTTTTCCGTCATCGGATACTTGAATTTCTATATATTTTCGGTTTCTCATTCTTAAATTCTCTAAGGATATCGCTTCAAGAAGCCTTCCTTTGTGGATGATTCCAACGGTAGTAGCCAATTGCTGAACTTCACTTAAGATATGGCTGGACATAAATATGGTAATATGTCTTTTTTCAGATAATGCCTTTATCAGCCTTCTCATCTCTTTGATTCCAGCAGGGTCAAGACCATTAGTAGGCTCATCCAAGATAAGAAGTTCCGGGCTATGGAGAATTGATCTGGCGATTCCAAGCCTCTGTTTCATTCCTAAAGAATAATTCTTGATAATTTTGTTTTTCTCATTCATAAGTCCAACTGTTTCCAAAGCATCTTTTATAGCATTAGTTTCGTATACGCCTATTAGTCTGGCATTGATCTTCAGGTTTTCTACCCCAGTTAGTTCCTGATAAAAACCAGGAGTTTCAATGGTAGAGCCAATTTTCTTGAGTATGCTATGTCGGTTTTGCGAAAACTCTTTCCCAAATATCTCGATTCTTCCCCGGGTTGGTTTAACAAGCCCTAAAAGCATTCTGATGGTGGTGGTTTTTCCAGCTCCATTCCTTCCCAGAAATCCATATATCTCTCCCCTTTTGACATTTAAACTGACTTGGTCGACTGCGTGCTGTTTTCCATATGTTTTAGTTAATCCGTAAGTTTTAATAATTGTTTCCATCTTTTGTTCCCCTTTCATAAATTCATGATACAGCACGTTCTTTAAATTCAAATTAACCATTTCTTACAAAAACCTTAAATATAAAAAAGGCTTCACTTCTGAAATCTTTACATCTTTGGAAATGTTAAATAAAAACTTGTCTTTTCGTAAGGCTCACTTTCCGCCCATATCTTGCCTTTATGTTTCTCAATAATTTTTTTTGCAATAGCCAGTCCTAAGCCGCTTCCGGAGTTGTTTTTTCTTACATGATCTGCCCTGTACAGTCTGTTAAATATGTTATCAATGTGCTCCTTGGATATTCCAGGACCTTTATCCCAGATACATATCCTGTATTCTCCGGACAATGAAACCAGCTCTACTCCCAAAACACCACCCTCTTTTCCATGGATCAAGCTGTTTGCTATAAGATTATTAATTATTCTTAACAAACCCAACCTGTCTCCATAAACCCTGGTATTTTCTTCTATTCTATCTGTCTCAAGGTGAATACTCTCCTTTTGGATTTCCGGCAAAAATCCTGTTAGAGATTCAATAATCACTTCCCCTAAGTTCAAGACTTCATATTCCATAGGGAGTTCATCCGAATCTAATTTAGCCATATAAAAAATATTCTCCACCTGATGTTTTAGGTGAAGTGCTTTAGAATAAATTATATCTTTATATTCCTCCTGCTCTTCTCTGTTATCTGCTATACCATCCCGAAGCGCTTCCAAGTATCCTATTATTGAAGTTAGAGGTGTTCTGAGATCATGAGAAATGTTAGAAAGAAGAATTCTTCGGCTTTCTTCAGAATACCTGTAGTCCATCTCTATTTTTTGAAAAGTATTCGTGATTTCATTTATTAGATATGCTAACCTTGAAAAATCTTTATTCCCTGTAACAAAAATCCGTGAATTGAAATTTCCCTCAAGTATTCTTTCAACATTTTTTATCATTTCATAAACGATTTTCTGATTATTTCTTTCTTTAAAATATAAAATCAAAAATAATAAAGCAAGGATAGATGTCAATAAAAAATCCATTATTTTTATGGAATCCAGAAAAAATTTTTCCGAAAGAATAAATAAAGACAATAAAAACCCAATAAATGCAAAGAACTTTTTTGAAAAATAGAAGGAATTCATATCGTATCTCCCGTAAACTTATAGCCGATTCCCCATATTGTTTGAATCAGTTTTGGATTATCGGGTTCATCCTCAATTTTCTTTCTCAACCTTCTGATATGAACCATCACTGTGTTGTCATCGCTTAAATATTCATCTCCCCAAACCTGGTTGAAAATTTGAGACTTTGTAAAAACTTGTCCAGGATAATTGGCAAATAATTTAAGCAGTTCAAATTCTTTTACAGTTAGATTAATATATACATCGTTTTTACAAACCGAATGTCCTCCGACATCTATTTTAATGTTTTGAAACTTAATTATGTCCTTTTCTTTCTTATGTTTATTATTATCATTTAACAGATATATTTTTCTCAGGTGCGCCTTTACTCTTGCAACTAATTCTTTAACACTAAAGGGCTTTGTGATATAGTCATCTGCACCTATACTTAATCCTAATACTTTATCAATTTCATCATCCTTTGCCGTTACCATAAAAATGGGAGCTGTTGTATGATCTCGGATCATTCTGCATACTTCCATACCATCAATTTCAGGCATCATAATATCAAGAATTATGAGTTCATAAGAGTGATTCCTGACAGCATTTAGAGCCTCTTCGCCATTATTGACACAATCTACTTCATATCCTTCTCTTTGAAGATATTTTTTCAAAAGAAGTTGTATTTCCTTTTCATCATCCGCAACCAAGATACGAATACTCTCCACGACGCTCACCTTCTTTTTATATAAACACTTTTTCTCTGAGAATTACATTTTATTTATTTTAACATATTTTGCTATTCTTTTTCCTCTTTCTTTTTAGATGTGAATATCAGTAAAACACCGACGCCAATAAGTATAGCGGGAAAAGATATATTTAAAAAGAGCAAATCACCAAGATTCATCACCAGAAAGATACCGCTAATACTTCCAAGGATTCCGACAGGTATCAACAATCCTTTACTCTTCTCACCAAATAAATATAATTGAAAAAGGCCCACTGCAGGTGCCAGAATAAACAAAGGCCAAAGAGTTCCCATCCAACCATAACCAAATACCGCACAGAAGCTGAATATAAAACCTAATGTCAAAAAAATACCACCAGGTACTAATAAACCAACATTCCTGTTACCAGGATTATTAAAGAATCCTATTTCAAAGGCAAACCCTAAAACCCAGAATACTAGAACCCAGGCATTTCCGATTATTTTTTGAGACAAATCAAGATAATTAGAAAAGAGCCCGCCTATTCCAATGAGAATAAAAATCACTGCCACACTTTTGTTTTTCATTTAACACCTCTCATTTGTATATTTGAAACACAAACCTATTTACATTATATAAGAAGTGTATTAATTGCAGGTATAAAAATTGTTAGAATTTGATTAGAAATTGTAATTTATTACCCCTATTTTTATTTTAGAAAGATATAATTTAAGAACGAAAAGCAGATTTTTCAAATTTCTTGTTCATGATAATGTTCAGTTTTAATTCCTGAGTATTCCATCTGCCGCAC
>CAZKKX010000051.1:0-14384 GCA_964553505.1 uncultured Eubacteriales bacterium
ATATCGATTTTCGTAATAAACTTAAAAAAACAGTTTAATAACTGTTCTTTCATTCATGTGAAATAATCTTTAATTGATCGTTTAATGCTATCTCTTTTTTTTGAATTGATTTTTCGGGCATTTCTATAACACATTGAGCATGCCTGACAATTTTGCTTATTGTCCAAGTATGCATTGATTTAATCAAATATATGACTTCCCCTTTTTTATTCAAAAAAACAACATCAATTGGATATTTCATAAAAAACATATGAATCCCGTTACAGGGTATTATACATAAAGCACTATCGTCATTCAAGCCTGGTTTTCCAATTAGACCTGAAAGCCGTTCATGAAAATGAGTTGTCATTTGTGCATTATTAAAAAGTATTTCATTATGTTGATTTAAAATTATTATTTTCTTCATTTTAATTAATTTTCCTGTTTATTAATCTGATAATAGTTGTGTAAACTTTATAATAGAAGGTCCAAGGATTATAACGAATATAGTTGGAAAAATAAAAAATATGAGAGGGAATAAAATTTTTACCGGAGCCTTCAATGCTTTTTCCTGAGCTCTTTGACGTCTTTTGTCCCTCATTTGTCCGGATTGCACTCTTAAAACGTTTGAAATTCCAATACCAAGCTCTTCTGCTTGTATTAATGAACTGATAAAAAAAGAAAGATCTGAAACACCGCATCTTATACTCATATTTATAAATGCATCTTTTCTTTTTTCCCCCACTCTTATTTCATGTAATGTACGGCTGAATTCATCGGATATAACACCGTCCATCTTTTCCGCAACTTTATTTACTGCACTGTCAAATGATAATCCGGCTTCTACACAAACCGTTAATAAATCAAGCACATCCGGCAAACTTTTTTCTATTTCTTTTTTTCTCCTACGGGCCAGTTGTATTAAATATATTTCAGGAAAATAAAAAAGATACAAAGCTGTTAGTAATATAAAAAAAACACTGTATTTATTTAATAATATATTCTTGTATAAAAAGAAGGATATGACAAAACAAGGAAGAATCAAACCAAAAGTATACTTAAACAAAAGCCATCTGTCTGCATTAGGATGAATCGGTTTACCTGCAGACTTCAAATATTGTTCTATTTTACGTTTTATCCTGTTAGGCGTTCTTTTGGTAATAAACCTTTCTACTTTCTTGAAAAAAGGAACGATAATTCTTTGTCTGAAAGGCATATCCAATTCTGACAATTCTTTTATTGTGTCTTTTTCAATAATCTGATTCATTCTTATAAGGATTCTATTTCTATCTTGGTAAATAAATTTTAATAAAAGATAACCAATACTAAAAACAATTATAAATATGAGGATAGATATAATATACAACATATTCTTTCTCCTAAAAATCTATTTTTATAATTTTATGTATAATAAGATATCCAATAATCTCATTGAAAAAAGCTGCACAAAGCAGCATTAATCCTATTTTAGTTGAATATAGAGGCTCCAAGTATTGAGGGTCTATCATATAAATAGCGGCAGCAATGACAATGGGAAGAATGGATACAATAATACCGGATAGCTTCCCCTGTGCAGTCAGGGTTTTTATCTCCCCTTTAATTCTGATTCGTTCACGAATGGTTTTTGAAATGTTATCTAATATTTCTGAAAGATTTCCTCCTGTCTGCCTTTGTATATTGACAGCTGTTATCAAGAGATTCAGATCGTCGCTTTCTACCCTTTGCACAAGATTATCAAAAGCTGATTCAAATGATGCGCCAAGTCTTATTTCATGTACAAGCTTAGAAAATTCTTTTGAAATAGGCTCAGGCATTTCAATTGAAGCTGTGTCAACTGCTTGCAGAAAGCTATGTCCTACTTTTAGAGAATTAGAAATCAATACGATTGTATCCCCGAGTTGATCATTAAACAGTTTCATTCTTTTATTCTTTTTCAACTGAACAATTATCATTGGAATATAAAAGCCAATCATAAGAATTAACCCTCCGGCTATTATTGTTCCAAGTGTTTTAAAGGCTATAATGAAAAAGGATATTCCAACGATTAATTGAATAGCTATAAATTCTTCTCCTTTCAATGGAATACCGGCTTTTATCAATTCCTTTTGATTCTTATTCTTCAGCTTTTTCATGAGGTTAAATTTTGCAATTGCATTTCCAAAAACAGAAAGCAGTCCAGAAAGTTTAATAATTTTTTTACGTTCTTCATTTTTTGCACTATTATGATTTTCTTTTATTTCGGTAAAAACATGTACCCGATTGATAATCCGCGGTTTATTAAATATAACATTAAGCAGAAAATATATATTTAGTAAACAACAAATAAAGAACAATAGAATCAATAAATGTTTCATCTATATGCCTCCGTTTATATTATTCCTGTTGGAACAGATAAGCCTTTTGAAATAAGAGTATCTAAAAATGCCGGTCTAATTCCGGTATATTTAAATTCTCCAGATACGTTTCCTTTATTATCCAAACCTTGTTGATGATATTTAAAAATGTCCTGTAGTATGATTACATCTCCTTCCATGCCTTGCACTTCTGTTATATGCATGATCTTTCTACTTCCATCTTTTAATCTTGTTTGTTGAATAATCAAATTGATAGCAGAAGCAATCTGTTCTCTTATTGCTTTGACAGGCAGATCCATTCCTGCCATCAGTACCATGGTTTCAAGCCTGGACAACATATCACGGGGTGAATTTGAATGTCCGGTGGTCAAAGAACCATCATGCCCTGTATTCATAGCCTGTAACATATCAAGCGCTTCTCCTGAACGGACTTCTCCTACTATAATCCTGTCCGGTCGCATTCGCAAACTGTTTCGTACTAAATCTCTTATGGTGATTTCGCCTTTTCCTTCGATATTCGGAGGTCGTGTTTCTAAACTGACCACATGTTCTTGTGATAATTGAAGTTCTGCTGCATCTTCAATTGTAATAATCCGTTCATTATGCGGTATATATGAAGACAGTACGTTCAGAGTTGTAGTTTTCCCGCTTCCGGTCCCACCTGATACCAGAATATTTAACCTTCCTTCCACACATATTTTGATGAATTCTGCCATTTGATAAGTAAGGGTCCCAAAATTCACAAGATTGGTCATGTCAAATGGATCGTCTGAAAACTTTCTTATGGATAACGAGGGACCCTTTATAGAAAGAGGGGGAACAATCGCATTGACTCTCGAACCGTTAGGCAGTCTTGCATCTACCATTGGTGAACTTTCATCAATTCTTCTTCCCAGTGGCGCAACAATTTTTTCAATAACATGATAAACATGTGAATTATCTTTAAATCTTTTTTTCGTTCTCACTAATTTCCCGTTTCTTTCCACATATATCTGAGACGGACCGTTTATCATAATTTCCGTTACTTCTTTATCTCTTAAAAAAGGTGTAATCGGACCAAATCCAATAATTTCATCTAATATTTCTGAAATTATTTTTGATTTTTCTGTAGCAGTAATCTTCGTTTTTTCACTTAGGAGCATTTCATTGGATAATTTTTCGATGTTTTCTTTCAGTTCATCATATTTTTCATTTGCTTTCTTATAATCTACAGACAGTTCTTGTATAATTTTATTTTGAATCTTGTTCTTGATTATTTCATTTGTTTTTTCCTGAACATCATTGTCTCGAATTATTTCCCGCTTATATTGGGATTTATCTTTTTCCAACCTATCTCTTAAAGACATATTATCACCTTACCTTGAAGTATAAGTATAAGTATAAGTGTTGGTAGTTTCTAACCAGTTAATTGTTTTGCCAATTTTGAAATACATTTGGAAATTTTATTTTTATTGGAAGATAATACAAAAGGTGTTCCTTTATTGATAGATGTGACGACTGTTTTTATATCCTCAACAATAACCTGATCAATAGGTTTATCAAAAACTGAATTCAAATCTTTGAGCTTTATACCGAATTTTTCATTTGCTTTATTTATAATTAAATTAACTTTTTCATTGGCATAACCTAATGATTTCATGATTCTCAATCCTACTTTTACGTTTTTAATAGATACAATATCCATAGTTGTAAGCAATAGAATTTTATTAGAGAGATCCAGCGCCGCTAATGTAACTTCATCAAAACTATTTGGGTTATCAATAATAACATAATCATAGGCCTGCTTTAATAATTTAATTATTTCCCTAATGTGTTCATCGGTTATATATTCTGCAAACTCAGGACTTATGGGAGAAGGCAAAATGGAAATTCCTCGATAATCTTGCATAAATAACTTGAGATTCTCCAACGTATACTCATCGCATTGATTGATGAAATCGACGATTGAATTAATCGGCTCTTTATTTACCATTAACAATACATCTCCAAATTGAAGGTCTAAATCAATTAAAGCAACTCTTTTGCCGGTCTGATTCTGCAAAGCCAATGCGGTATTTATTGCAATGGTGGATTTACCAACACCTCCCTTAGTGCTGAAAACACTGATAACTTTACAATTTTCATCCTTATTACTTTTCGAGTCGATCTTAGAATTGATTGCTTTTTTATTAAATTCTCTATCGTATATTGCACGAATTGTTTCAATCAATTCATCTTGATAAAAAGGAGTTTTGATATATTCTTTTGCGCCATGCACCATTGCTTTTTTTATTAAATTGACGTCCTCTTTTTCAGAAGTCATTATCACAATTGTATTGTCTGATTCGGCTGTTACTTTTTCTGTAACTTCGAAGCTGTCCAATTCAATCATATTGTAATAAATCAAAAGAATATCCGGCTTGTGCTTAAGTGAAAGCTCCAGAGCTTTTTTGCCATTTTCTGCTTCATCAATTACTTTAATGGTCCGATCTTTCGCTAAGTAAGTTTTGATGAGCTCACGGGTATCTCTTCTGTTATCGGCAATCAATATTTTAATCTTATTCAATATAAACTCACCTCTATCACTTATAGATTATTACCTTTCCTTTTTCTGTTACCAAATCTTCTCGTACAACCCCGGGAGTGTAATGAATTGAATCATCCCCAATACCTCTTAATGCCAGTTTTATATGACCCATCTCTTCTCCCAACACTAACTTTTCTCCCTCGGAAGGCTTAACTGCAACTGTAACAGCATATTTTGCCGGAATATCTTTACGTTCATCCTCTTTTTTAAGAACTTCTTTACTTACGGCAACAATCTGTATATTTTGCAATAAAAGAATAGATGTTTTAGGATGAACAATTTTACTATCTTTCATATCTATTACCTTTTCTTCAACTGTTACATAAATATCTACAAAATCATTAGGCTTTATTAAGTCTGCAACACCACTAAATTCATCAATAGCAATAGAAATAGCACGTTTTCCTTCAGGGATTAAAAATGGCAGATGCTTTTCACCATCCTGTAATAATCTTTCATTTGGAATAGATTCACCTTCTATGATTTTTTCCTTTGCGATTTTCCCTACCAATTCATCTATATTTTTAATCCCTTTATATGAAAAATCGTTCTCTGGCACCTCAATTTCAACAATCATTTTTGGGGAAATCATTTCACCGGGCAATATATCTCTTGAAGCCACCGGAATATTTTTTGTTTCTATTGTAATACTTCCTTCTTGAATATTATCCAAATAATCATAAGCCAGATAAGCTGTAATAAAAGAAATAAAAATTGCAATAATAAGTATTTTTTTATTCAGACTTTTCATATGTTTTTACCTCCACATTAATATCACCAAACAGCTCTAAGGCTCTCTCTTCTATAATTTGTTTATCTTGCTATCAGTGGCGTGTCTGACACACTCGCTTATAGGACTCATTTCATTGAACAAGTTTCACTCCATATAACCCGTAATTATTTTGCCCTTCTGAAATATCACCATTGGTTACAAATTCTATGAATCTTCCGATAATTTCTGCTTTCCCTGCTTTTTTTTCCGCTCCTTCGAGGAAAAAAAGTGCAAATCCTACCACTTCCACTGTAGATCTCCCTTCATATTCTAATGAATCCACCACCGGAATTGTCCATAGCCTGTTTGAATCCAAAGAATAATTATTAAATGTGCTCTCATCTCCTGACACAATATCCTCTACGCCATTAATAATATAGTCTACTCCGTCCAGTGTTGGTCCAGCCATATTTCCCGGTTCTGTGTCAATGGTGTCTCCAACTTCAAGGCGTGATTTATACCCATTAATAATATTTTCTTCATATATTCTTGCACCGGTACCACCCAATGCGGTAGCACCATAATTTCCATGATAGCCGTCACCACCGTTTTCTTTTAAAACAACTTGCTCCCCGTAAGAAAATTGCCTCTTTTCAACTACAAAAGGACGAATGCCTTCATATACTGCAGTAACAGATCCAAGAAGTGCTTTCGAAGTAACATTTATTTCTTTGTCCGTAAAACCCAAAACTCGAGCAAAAACATAATCTATGCGGTTTTTTAATACTACTTGAATGCCGTAATTATCATCAGTAATGACAATGGATGAGGCAATTTCTCTCGGAAATCCATTTTTTTCAATATAGCTCAAAGCCGTTTCTTTTGCCTTATCCGGCGAAGAGGGAAGATCTAAAGCACCTGCCAAAGCGGCAGCGTCTGCAGTATTTTTCAATTTATTTTCTTCTATAAAAACAAGCCCTATATCTGTTACTAAAGCAGCAGCACCCATAAGAACAGTCATTCCGATGACTACGATTATTAAAGCAGACCCTTTTTGATTTCTAAGCAATCTTTTCATAATTCCACCTTCTTATTCCACACGCATACTGGTGCTGCACTCAACAATAAAAGGATTTGAAACGACTTGACTGATTAAGGGCGTTATTATTCCTATTTCGCAAGATACTGTAACTTGAGCCACAGCACCCCTCTTCCTTTCCGATTGCTGCGGTTGAATATTGATTTGCATTGTTGAAGAATCAAGAGAAGCTGCAGTTTGTTCAACTGTATAAGTAATTTCCGTATCCGTTTTACCCACTGCAGCTTGTCTTACTCCTTCCCTTGAAGCTTGATTTGTAATAAGATAAGCATTCATAATCCTGCCAAAATCAACCATTCCCAAAAGAAGAAAAAGTAGCAAAGGAAGTACAAGTGCCAATTCAACTGAAGCCTGGCCTTTATTATTTTTGATTAATTTGTTAACCAACCGCATTGCACTTCCTCCTTTATGATAATTAGCCTATTTTTTAAATTTTTTTTACTAATCAACTGCATATCTGAAAATATATATCACAGAGCATCGGTAATAGTACTAAACACGCTTGAAATTTCATCTTTTAGTAAAGTAAGTGCCCCGATAAGTAAAATAGCTACACCTGCAATGATTAGGGCATATTCCACCATGCCTTGACCTTTGTTGTTACAAATAATCTGTTTGATACGAAAGATGAAGTTATTAAACATTTTGAATTCCTCCTTATAATTTATTTGATAATATCTGCTAATGATGACTTGAATAAGTAAAGATAGTTGAATAACTTAGATACGGTTTATACTTTTATCAATTTGACTCACCTCCTCCTTGTTTAATGTAATAACACCTGTTTCGTCACTATATTGAACATCCAAATCAAATTCTTCGGCTATAAATCTTAGTGGTACATAAGTCCTATTTTTGAATATTTTTGCGGGCACATCTATTTCTATTTCTTTTTCATTTACCGTTACCTTTTTATTGTCAATTAATAGGATTATATGTATTGATTCTTTTTGAATTGATACCATTTGGTCCTTGGGGTACCAAGCCACATTTGCCTCCAGACTTTCGGTAACAGCTCTTACAGGAATAAGTGCCCGATTTTCATAAATAATGGGCGGAGTATCAAATTTAAACCTTAATGTTTGAGAAACTATTTTTTCTACTAAAATAGCAGTTGCATTATCATATTCTTTTTCAATTTCTGTTCCTAAGTCTTTCAATATTTTCAATTCTCTTTCGGAATAGTCCATAATCTGTTCATTCGCCCTGCTGTAGGGGGCAATTGAATTAAAGGGGAAAAAAGTAAAAATAAATAAAAACAGAATTATAATTAGTATTTTTTTTATCATGTAATCACCTCCTTAAAAATAAAAAATAGCCTCAACCGATAATGGTTAAAGCTATTCCATATGCAAATAAATATATTAAACAATTATAATTTAAAACAAAAAATTATAATTTCTCATATATTTTTTCACAAATTAAAATAAAAACTTCGGCGACCCAGCCACCATAGTCTATTGACCTTAGGCCTGTGATTTTGCGTCCTCACCTTTCGATAAGTTTGCCAGTATCGGTTTTTTATTATTTAGTTATTTTCAATTTTCGACTTTATTTTATTCTATTTGTCGTAAATTGTCAATAAATATAAGAAATTTGTTTGAATTTATTATAAAAAAGCGCCGATGTAATGTTTCCACACCGGTGCTTTTTGTGTAGGCTGTTTCTATTGTATTTCTATTGGGATGGAGTCGGCTTAGGGTTCTGCGTATTGCTTCTTAAGTATGGATAAGTCGTATCATCTATACCCCATACTGTATTAAAGTCCCAACTGCCATATCCTGAAGTTGGATATGTACTTTTTTGGATTAAGTCGCTGGTTGTTTTACCTATACCTTCTGCAGATGAGGACATATCAGATGTTTCAGTATCCCAATAGGAATTTTGTACTGTATTAAAAGAACTTTCACTATGTCCAACTAATCCCCCCGCAATATCAACTCCATCAACACTGCCAACACTGTAGGTCCTTGCTATAGTAGCATTATCAATGGAATTTCTTCCTTCAAGTTTGCCAACTAATCCTCCTGTGTTAATATACCCATTTACGTTAGATGTGCTATAAGAATCCGATACAACGTATCTATTATAACCAACTAATCCTCCTGTTCCATTGCCCCCTCCGGTAACATTTCCAGTACTATATGAATACCGAATTCTAGCTAAATTATACCCGGCAATGCCTCCAACATTATTACCATTTCCAATTATATTACCTATATTATAGCTAAATTCTATATTTCCGCTATTACGAGCCTCTCCCACAAGGCCGCCTGTATTGTGTCCTTCTCCCGTTACATTACCTGAATTATTGCTATATTCTATAAGTGATGAATTACTACCCACTATGCCTCCTGTATAATTTCCTGAACCTACTACATCTGCTTCATTATTACAATTATCAATAGTTCCGTATATCGTATATCCAACTAATCCCCCTGTATATTCTTCTTCACCTGTAACTGTTCCTGATACCATAATTCCTGCTATTATATCTCTCTCAGTATATCCAACTAACCCTCCTGTAAAATTACTCTTGCCGGTTACTATTCCTTCAACAGAACAATCAATAATACGCCCTGCATTAAATCCCGCAATGGCACCCGTATAACTTTTGCCAATGATTGAAGCGTTTTCTAATCGCAGATTTATAATTTCTGATGAACCTAAAGCATTGACTTTAGGACTCAAAACCCCAAACAACCCAACAAAATCATCTGTAGGACGATTAATAGTAAGATTTAAAATCGCATTTCCATCGCCATCTAATGTACCTGCAAAGAATTCATTATCTAAATTCGACCAATTATCTCCAATAGGTCTCCATCCTTTTCCATCATTATATTCATCCCCGTCTATACTTAAATAATCTTCCAAATCAATATCGTTAAAGAGTTTAAAATGTTTATCCGCATGTTCACTTCCAAGATAATTTCTCATATTATTCAAATGCTTGGGTTCACTAATAAGCCATGGATCTATAGAAGTTCCTGATCCGCCGCCAAACTCTGATTCGGGGATCACAGCATAAGGTATATTATCATCATTTTGCCATAACAAATATGGATAGCTTTCGTCCTCTACTATTGTCCATATAGTATTGAAGTCCCAACTTGCAGAAGTAAAGATTGTATCCTTCACCATATTTATAGTATTCGTTCCACCTGAGACATCAGATACATTTCCAACTGCTTCAGATACCTTAGAAATATCTTTATCAAAGAACGAATCAGATATATTTCCATTATTCAAGTGACCTATCAATCCACCTACATAATCATTTCCTGTAATAACAGATACGGAATGCGATTTTTCAAGTTCTCCATCACATACACCCAGCAATCCGCCTACATAATCGCTTCCTGTAATATTTCCTGTGGCATAACTATTTATCACACTGCAATTATTTCCAACTGTACCTACTAAACCACCAGTATATGAATTTCCCCCTGTTACATTCCCTGTAGCATATGACTTGCTGATAGTGCTCACATCGCCTGTATTAAGCGGTCCAACTGATCCAGCTAATCCACCTGTACCAGTAATACCTGTTACATCCCCTGTGGCAAAGCAGTTTTCAATACTGCTTGTTAGTGATTCTCCAACTAACCCTCCAGCATACAAACCCGATTCATTTGTCACATTACTATTGGAGAATGACGATATAATAGAACTATTGTAGCTAAACCCAACCATGCCGCCAACCCTTCCTTTTTTACCGACTACTATACAATCAGTAAAAGAGTTTGTAATTATCGTTCCATCTCTAATGGCACCTATAAGGCCCCCGATATATTTTTCTTCTCCTGTAACATTACCAGTAACAGACACATTATTTATAGTGCTTCCAGCAAAATCATCTCCTACCAATCCGCCTGTATACAACCTGCCATGTACATTTATGTTTTCAAGTGTAACATTTTCTATCACTGCACCACTTATAAATCCAAACAAACCTACATTGTCAGTTGTTGGTCTGTTAATGGATAAATCTTCAATTTTAAAGCCATTACCATCATAGCTTCCCACAAATCTAACGCTTGTGGGCTGTCCTCCTATTGGCATCCAGCTCCATTCACTTAAATCAATATTTGCAGTCTGTATAAAATGTTTATCAAGATTACTTCTTACTTGATTTAATTGGCTTGGTGTAGCAACTTCAAAAGGCGAAATTTCCGAGCCTTCTCCGCCTGCAAATTGTGTCGAATTGCTTTGGAAAATAGCTGTTAATTCCAATGATGTTGCAGGCATTATAAATGTATATGGATTATCTGTGCTTACTTCATCACCATTTGCATCAGTCCATTTTACAAACCAATAGTCATCCGGTGGCGTCACTTCGAGAGTTACAGAATCGCCGGATTCATAGTTCCCCTCACCTGTTACTATTCCATTATTGGCTGAAACAGATAATGGATAGGTTGTTATGTTTAAATCTTCAAAATTAGCAACTATAGTTGTACCGGAAGAGGTCATCGTATATTCAAATGATGCCTCGGTACTTATTGCAATTTCGTCTTTTGTCCAGTTTACAAATCCGTAACCTGTATTTGCTGTTGCAGTTAGATTAATTGTGTCCCCTGCCCTATAATTGCCTGAACCTGTTACTACTCCAGCTTCTTGTGGATTTACCTCAAGACTCAAGTTATATCTGGGCGCAGTATGAGATGATCTACCAGAGCCGGTTGATACAGATTGTAAGTTTTCCGGCAAATTCAACTGATATTCAGAATTATTTGACGCTGTTCCTTTTGCATTGATTATTCTGCCTTCATTTACTACTTTAGTTGTTGTATTTACAGTCATTACTTCTATCAAAGTATCTTTTGATGTGGTTATTTCTATATCTTTTGATTGTTCGTATATTTGTATTTCATTAACTTTGGTCTCACCCTGCATGATTAGCTTGACATTTCCTGTTTTTACGTTTATGTTATCAAAAGTACCTTCAAAAATAATCTCCGTATCCTCTGCTTCTTCTGCTACCATTACTGTGGCACCTCTATCATGTACCATTACTATACGCAGTTTGCCTTCTGATTTTTGGATAATAATATTCTTAAAGTCACCGCCATTAATATAGATACTATCTGATCCTCCACCTTTTATGTAGGTATCTCCTTCAACTATTACATTGTTTAATGCTATTTCACCTTCTCCTACATTTTCCGTTATCGTTAAGTCTCCGGCAATAGTAATATTTTGTAATTCTACTCCAGGTGCATCTATATGGATATCTCCGTCAAAAACTTTTACTTGACCCTCAATTCCATATTTACCTGACTTATTTATTATCCATATATCTTCTTCTAAAGCTCTATCCAAAGATACAATAGCTTCTGCCCTGGTTATTGGATTCAATGGTTTAAAATATCCATCCGGATAACCACTCAAATATCCTGCCTCTGATGCTGCACCTATTTGTCCAACATTCCAATTCTGCATTGCTTCAAAATCATCATAGTTTCTTGCATAATCAGGATTGCTTTCTAAAGTTTTAATATTTGATATTATAATTGCTGCTTCTTGCCTTGATATTGAATTGCTTGGCCTCATTGTTCCATCAGGGTAACCCCCTATATAACCCGCAGCCTGTGCCTTTTTTATTTCCTTTGAATGCCAATCTGTTTCTAACACATCGCTATATTCTATATTGTTTTCTTCTGTATATCCAAATGCTTTATTAATTAAAGTAATAAATTCTGCTCTGGTTATAAATTTGTTTGGTCCAAAGCTTCCGTCAGGATAACCTGTAGCCAATCCATTAGAAATCCACTTTGTTATTTCATCACCTGCCCAATGTCCTTCTGTATCGTTCGCTTCAATTGCATATGCCGCAGTTGACGACAAAAAAATTAAAAAAACAATTAATAAAGACCATCTAAAAAATTTTGAATCTTTGAAAAGTTTCATCTAAATCTTACCTCCATTTATTTTTTTATCTGAAACACATAAGAAAATTATGAATATGAAATGTAATAAGTTTTTTAATTTTATCAATTAATTGTTTCTATTTATATCACCCTAAGGGGTGATATAGGTTTAAAATAAAAAAAATAAATAGGGATTTACAAAAAAAAGGTTTTAATAAATGAAATTGGAAGAATCAAAGCTATTCTTTGATTTATGAGGTAGGTTTTATTCCAAAGACTTTGTATATAAGTTCTTGTCGATTTTTTATATTTAATTTTTTATATATATTTCTGTTATGAGTTTTTAATGTGTTTTCACTCATGTATAGCATTGCAGCAATAGTTTTATTTGAATTTCCATTAAGTAACAATTCCATTATTTCTGTTTCTCTTTGTGTTAATTTAACATCATCAAATACTTTCGCAAAAAGTTCCATATTTGTTTTTGATTTATCTCCTTCTGAATATATCTTTGAAAACTCTTCAATCTTATTAAAAATCCATGGAATAATTGATAAAACCATAAAGATAACCGCAACAGCAAAAATAGCTATAAATATTTGATAGCCTTCAACTCCAGCCATAATCCACTCACCAAAGAGTCCTCCTATAAATATAGCACCTACCATTGCAGTAAACCCAAAACCAAAAAACCTAAATATATTTTTGCTTATACCTGAAATATCCCCTAAAATAGTAAAAAAGAACAAGTCCAAAAATGCAAAAGAAGCATGTATCAAAGTATCAATTAAGAAGTATCCGGCAAGATTATCACTTAGGATGGAAAAAGCTAAAAATGCCAAACCCATGAATGACACTCCCAAATAAACAGGTAATTGCCTTTGAAGTCTATCGCCATAATGCCACATAATTAACAGCACTACTATATAGGGGATATATCGATAAAAAATATAAATGCTTTCATATTTGCTTAGAG
This sequence comes from uncultured Eubacteriales bacterium, assembly GCA_964553505.1. Classification (GTDB taxonomy): domain Bacteria; phylum Bacillota; class Clostridia; order Peptostreptococcales; family JAAYPU01; genus JAENZQ01. The sequence continues at coordinate 13,560 of CAZKKX010000051.1, forward strand.
ATGGATACATCACTTGATACATAAAACCGCCATTAATAAATAGTGCGAAAATCAACAGGCAGAAAATCATTATGAAAGATTTTGATAATTTAATTAGATTTTTTTCACTATTAGTGTTTATATCATTTAAGTCTTTCTTAGTAATAATGAAAGAAAAATATAATGTACCACCCAAAAATAATAAAATAATAAAATATACAAACTTATAATTCAAATTAATAAGAAGGAAATTTGAAAACACAAGAATCATATTAGCAATAATTATAGTTATAGCCATAAATTTCATCCTGTTTTTATGATCTATAAAAACAGCATAAGGATAACTCCAACCTAAGATGAACATAGATGAAGAAACCCCAATTATAGAGAAAACAAATGGCCAAAGATAAAAAGGCATAAAAGAGACAAAAAAACTTAAGATTAGGGAAACTGCACATCCACTGACAAGCATTTTTCTCCATTGTTCAACTCGTTTAACCCATATACCTAAGGTTAAAAGTCCAAGTGCATGGAAAAGAATAAAAACCATTGGTATTGATACATTAAATTCATTATTTATTAAATATGCGTACATTATAGGACCATTAAAAGGAACAGATAATAACCATCCAAAATATAATCCTAATGATAAACAAATGTATATTTGTATTTTGCTCATAACAACACCTAATCTAAAAATTATTTCCGATATTTTAGTTAATATTAAATAATCATATCATATATAAGTGTTATAAATGCACCTTTTTGACATAAAACATCAAATTATTACAAAAAAATTATAATATTTAGAAGTAAAAAACACCAGCCTAAAAGCCAGTGTTCGTA
>CAZKKX010000052.1:0-14382 GCA_964553505.1 uncultured Eubacteriales bacterium
TTACGAGGATGAACAGGGGTCACATCTGTGATGGTATTGATTATAGAAGCGCTTTTCACAGAGCTTGATACAAGGGCTAAGCGGATACGTTTAACAGAAATTTTTTCTTTTTCAACTATAATGTTTTTGCAGATGAAGTCTATACTTGTTGGTCCGGTGATATTGACGTTGGTAGGGACTTGTGTATCAGTTCCGGAAAAATAGGCTTCACAGTTGTAACTTATAAATTTTATGGTAATACCTGCAGGAATTTGCATATGATCCATGAGATTTACTGAAATATCCGGTGAATCGTTGCTTGATAGCAATAATGTGAAAGTCATGGTTCGGTCATCTATAGAGCAGCATTTATCTGCTTTTAGCTTTGCCACATTTAGAGGAATATGGCAGGCGGCAGAAGCGCTTGTATTAACTGAAGAGACAGTGGCTATATTGCGAATGAAATATTGACCTGGCTCACTTACCGACGTGATGGGAATTTTGCAGGTAATCCTTAGATTTTGACCGGACATAACTGTGCCCAGATTTCCTTGAATTTTGATTTGCCCTGGCATAGAGGCATTTATATTCAATGTTGAAGGTGTGAGGGTAATAGAGCCAGGTGTTAATTGCAAGGGAATATAAATAGTATCGTGGAAAAGCACATTATTTAAATCTTTTTTTCCCGCATTTCGGACAAATATTTTGTATAGTAGAACTGTCTGATTATTAAGGATTTCGGAACGGCATTCTTTTTTGATAGTAAGTCTTCCTTCAGGCCAACATCCCGGGACTAAAAAACATTTTTTGCAGCCGCAGTATAAGATACACTTTCCTGTTTTAAATTTAACTGCGCTTGTTGAAACCGGAAAGTCACCATCTATTTCAATCCGATATTCTACACAGATACCTTTTTGAAAACGGTCCTTAATGTCGATTTTAATAAATTGATACAATGAAGAAGGCGGAGAGCATTCTTTTTTTTTAGGGATAAGTTTAAAAGGTACAGTTTCGTATTTTCCGCACCCGTCATTTTTTTTCCAGACAACAATCTGATCATAATGGATGGTTTTGCAGACAGGAATGCATATATAATCCAGCGGTTTGGTAGAGCCATAGCAGTCAACAAAAAATTTGTATGACCAAAAGGACTTATCAATATCCGGTACATAAGCAGGATTATTGACGATTCTTCCGTCTGGAAGTTCCTGACATTTGGGCTGAGCAACTGTGATGCCACGGCAGGTTCCACAGCAATTATTTTCATACGAAAAGCAGGAACAAGGGGTTGCAATATCAGCCATAATTTCACTCCTTAGTATATGAATATACTTATAATATGTATGTATTTAGGAATGGAAATGATTAAAAGTGCGGATGAAAGGGAAGGGGCTGGACAACAGCCCCAAGTTCAAAATAGAACTCCACTAAACGAGTAGTTCTATAACTGGATGGTACAAGGAGTATTGCATACTTGACTTAGTGTAATCTCAATATCGGCTGTTGCAGGAATTCCGGAAACACCCAGAAATATCTGACCTGCAGGATCAACAGGCACCACATCTGTAATAGTATTTCTAATTGTAGTAGTACCAACTACAGAACTGGAAACCAGAACATAGGAACCGATTTTTACAAAACTGCCTCCTGCAGGAATCAATGCGTTTCTACAGATGAAATCAAATCCTTGAGGACCCGTGATCGGAGTATTGGTAGGGATAGGGGTCGTAGTACCCGACAAGAAGCCTTCACAGCCGCTCAAACTTAAAAATATGATGGTGATTCCGGCAGGGATTTGCATAAAGTCAAAAAGATTGACAACAATATCAGGAGAATTTCCCACACTGGTTACAGTGAGAGTATAAGTGCCGGTTTCGCCGTCAATAGAGCAGCATTTACTTGCTCTTAGTTGTACTACGTCAAGAGTAGTTAAACAGCTGGCAGTATCGGATGTTTCGGCAGCTGAAACCGTTGCATTGTTGTTAATCAGGTATCTTCCCGGTTCAGAAACTGCTGTTATAGGGATTACATAGGAAATTAAAACCTGGCCACCGGGATCGATGTTGCCCAGGTTGCCGCTTATAATGATTTCTCCGGGGATACCGGTATTGATAGATAAATCAGGTGTTACAATAATAGTTCCAAAAGTCAGCTGAGTTGGGATAAATATGGTATCCAAAAATTGTACATTTTCCAAAGTTGCATTACCTGTATTAAAGACATCCAGGTTATAAAATAAGGTGGCCTGATTATTAACTATTGTATAATCACATGATTTTGTGATGCTTAGCTTGCCCTCAGGATTACATTCTGGAACAAGAAAGCAGCCGCAGTCAAAGGTTAAAACAGGAGTGCCTGCCTTTACTTTGATGGGTTCTATCGCAGCTGGGTAATTACCTGTTATTTCAATGCGGTATACTACACAAACGCCTTTTTCATATCGGTCATTGGTTTCGACTTTCAGGTATTGAAATCCCGGAGGTGCTTCACCAAAATTAGGATCATTCGATATGAGTTCAAAAGGAACGGATACAAATTCACCGCACCCGTCTATTTTTTCACTAACTATAACATGGCCGGCCAATATGGTTTCACAAATTGGAATGCCCAAATCGCTGATTGCCCTTGTTGCACTATCGCCACAGTCGGTAATGAATTTATAAGTCCAATAGGACTTATTAGTACTGGGAACAAATGCCGGATTGGTTACGACGCTGCCATCCGGCAGTGTCTGGCATTGAGGCTGAACGACGGAAATACCGTTCTGAGGCCCGCAGCAGCAAAGGTTTTCATAAGGCGAACATAAACAAGGTTGTGCCGGATTTGCCATAATGTCACTCCTTAATTAGTATTTAGGGCTAATTAATACCCACTATAAATTATGAATATTTAATAGAAAAGGTGTTTTTTACTTTTTACCGGAGGAGTTTTTGAGTTTTTAAAGAATATTAATTATAACAATATTAAATATTATTTGTTAATATGGAGGGTTAATCATGAGTTTGTTAATCAAAAGTGGAAAGATTATTACAGCGCTTGAGGAATTTGAGGGAGATATTTTTATTAAAGACGAGACTATTCAAGCGGTGGGAAAAGATTTAAAAATAGATGCGGATGACGTCGTAAATGCAGAAGGAAAATATGTATTTCCCGGGGGAGTTGATCAGCACGTTCATTTTTCTTTCGATTACAGAGGAGAAAAGGTAAGGGGTTTTGAAACATCTAATGCGGCCTTAACAGGCGGAACCACCACGCTAATTGAATTCGTTAACCAAGTTGAAGGAAAAGGAATGTTGGAAACCATTGATGATTATAACAAAGATGAAGTAGAAGGTATTGCGATGGCGGATTATTGTTTTCACGGAGTAGCAGGAACGGCAGATGAAAAGCTATATTCAGAAATTCCAAAAATGGGCGAATACGGTGTTCCTACTATGAAATTGTTTATGGCTTATAAAGGGGCACCATATCACTGTGATGATGAAGCCATATTCAGAGCGTTACAGGCTTCCAAAGAATCCGGCGTTACCATCATGGTTCATGCTGAGAATGCGGATATTATTGATGTTTTGCAGAAACAGCTTGCGGCAGAAGGAAACATAGCTCCTTATTATCATGCGGTATCCCGACCGGTATATGCAGAATTAGAAGCAACTCAAAGGGCCATCTGCCTTGCGGCTGCAGCAGAAGCGCCACTTTATGTGGTTCATGTAACATGCCGGGAAGCAATGGAAGCTATCAGAGAAGCTAATAACAAAGACTTGCCTATATATGGAGAGACTTGTGCACATTACTTGGTATTGGATGAATCGGACTTGGCAAAACCCGGTTTTGAAGGGGCAAAGTATGTTTGCTCTCCTCCGTTAAGAACACAAAGACATCGTGATGCTCTTTGGAAAGCGGTTAAAAACAACTGACTAAATGCGGTGAGTTCAGACCATTGCGGATTTGACTATAAGAAACAGAAACATATGGGTATTGATAATTTTGCCGATATTCCAAACGGAACACCGAGTCTTGAAAACAGAATGGACATCTTATGGACCTATGGTGTGGACACCGGAAAAATAAGCAGAACCAAATTCGTTGAGTTGTTTTCTACAAACCCTGCAAAAATTAATGGGCTTGATTATAGGAAAGGGCATATTGGTATAGGATATGATGCAGATATTGTAATATTCAACCCTGATAAAGTAGGTGTCATAACAGCCGAGGGTAGCTTACAGGGAGTAGATTACAGTCCATATGAAGGGATGAAGAAAATAGGCACTGTTGAGCAAGTATATCTTAGAGGAAAACTTATGGTTGAAGACGGAAAATTCATAGGAAAAAAAGGTCAAGGCAAATTCATCAAAGGAAAACCTTTCGGTCTTTGTTACAGATAAATAGCAAGACAAAGCAACTTGATAATAAAATATTTATTCATCAGTATTCAATTATCTTTAGCTTGAAACAGCACAAGAACAAGTGCTGTTTTTTGTTTACAGAAAAATTGTCACAAAATCGAATCTAAAAGAATATTTTAAAGCGATGAAGAAAATAATTTCTGGAATATTTTTGTACAACTATGATTTTCAGAAGGTAACTTCATCAATTTGGTATTTCTGAATAAAAGGAGGTAAAGATTTGAAAAGAAAAGGTTTAAAAGTATTTGTACTTGGTTTGATTTGTTTACTTATTCCCTTTGTGGGCACCGGATGTCAACAGTCGGAAGATTTAACGGTGGTAAAGCTTAATGAAGTGACACATAGCATTTTTTATGCACCCCAGTATGCTGCAATAAGTCAGGGTTTTTTTGAAGAGGAAGGATTAAAGATTGATTTAATAACTGGTGAGGGAGCGGATAAGGTAGCTACTGCCGTATTATCCGGTGATGTAGACATTGGTTTCTGCGGACCGGAAGCAACTATTTATGTTTACAATGAAGGAAAAGAGGATTATGTTATTTCTTTTGCACAGCTTACAAAAAGAGATGGTTCTTTTTTGCTCGGAAGGGAACCCGATCTGAATTTTACATTTGACAAAGTAAAAGGAAAATATATTATTGGCGGAAGAAAAGGGGGTATGCCGGAGATGACCCTTGAATGGGTATTGAGACAAAACGGAATAGAGCCAGGCGAGGATGTTTTTATCGATACCAGTATTCAATTTGCTGCGATGTCGGGTGCCTTTATAGGAGGAACCGGAGATTATGTATCACTTTTTGAACCTGTTGCACTGGCACTTGAGAAAGAAGGCTATGGATATGTGGTCGCTTCTATTGGAGTAGAAAGCGGAGAACTTCCTTATACCTGCTACAATGCAAAGAAAAGTTTCATTGAAAATAATCCGGAAATCATTCAAAAATTTACAAACGCTCTTTATAAAGGGCAAATCTGGGTGGATGAAAATTCATCAGAAGAAATAGCAGGGTCCATCATAGAATTTTTTCCGGATACTTCAATGGAAGATTTGACTGCAGTAGTTGAAAGATATAAAACTCAAGATACTTGGAGCAAGAATCCTATTCTTTCCAAGGAAGCCTTCGAACATTTACAGGACATTATTGAAGAAGCCGGAGTTCTCGATAAAAGAGCACCTTATGAAAAATTGGTTACAACAGAATTTGCTGAAAATGCCATCAGCGGTCAATAGGGTTTAGAGACCTTCTGAAATCGTTATCTTGATATTTCTTAAAAAGGAAAAAGGTGAGAATAATGAGCAAGAAAATATTAACAATTCGTAACCTGACGAAGTCCTATCATACCAAAAATAGTGAAATCCTTGCCGTTAAAGATTTTTCTCTGAATATACATGAAGGAGAATTTATCGTTATTGTTGGACCCAGTGGATGTGGAAAATCTACGATTCTATCTATTTTATCCGGTTTGCTGGAACCCTCCTCCGGAGAAATTATATATCATTCACAGACACATCCGCTGACCATAGGATATATGCAGCAAAATGATCATTTGTTTCCCTGGAGGACCATATTAAAAAATGTTATTTTAGGATTGGAAATACAGGGAAGGGCAACTCAGGAAAATACTGACAAGGTAATAAGGCAGCTGAGAATGTATGGATTGGGGAAATTTCTTAACAGTTATCCAAATCAATTATCAGGCGGAATGCGGCAGAGGGCGGCTCTTATCCGGACATTAGCAATTAATCCGGATATCTTGCTTCTGGATGAACCTTTTTCCGCTTTGGATTATCAAACCAGATTAGCGGTTTCTGAAGATATCGTTTCTATCTTAAAGAAAGAAAAGAAAACGGTTATAATGATTACACATGATTTGAATGAGGCGATATCCATGGCATCAAAAGTAGTAGTGATCAGTAAAAGACCGGGAAAAATTATTGATACGTTTGACATCCGACTTTCATCAGAGGGAGATAGTATGCTTCAGAAAAGAGAAGCACCGGAGTTTATGGAGTACTATAATCAAATATGGAAGGAGCTGGATGTTCATGTCGAATAAAAAACCAGAGCTTTCAGAACATGAAGAATTTCTTATTAAGATAAAGAAGGAGAATTTCAAAGTACACACGGCCAGGATAAGTATCCTTATTCTCTTTTTCTGTTTATGGGAATTAGCTGCCGAACTATCTTGGATAGACTCATTTATTACAAGCCGACCTACTGCTATTTTTGAAACATTGGTTCAGCTCAGTGCCAGTGGAGAGCTTGGCAGACATTTATTCATTACAGTAGGAGAAACTGTTGTAGGGTTTATGTTGGGGACTGTAATAGGAACGTTGATTGCAGTATTGTTATGGTGGTCTCCATTTTTATCTCGTGTTTTGGACCCATACATCGTTGTATTAAACAGTCTTCCAAAGGTTGCATTAGGACCCATTATTATTGTATGGGTAGGCGCAGGGTTTACAGCTGTTATTACTATGACATTGTTGATATCCGGAATTATCACCATTATAAACGTTTACGGCGGTTTTCATGAAGTTGATCAGGAAAAAATCATCCTGGTAAGAAGCTTCGGGGCGACAAAGAAACAAGTTCTTCAAAAAGTCATACTTCCTGCCAGTTTTCCGACGATTATTAATGCGCTTAAAATAAATGTCGGGCTGTCCTGGGTTGGTGTTATAATGGGTGAATTTCTGGTTTCCAAGGCAGGACTGGGATATCTGATTGTTTATGGCAGCCAGGTTTTCAAGCTGAATCTGGTTATGACCAGTATTCTTGTATTGGCTGCGGCAGCAGTAGGGATGTATTTGGCAGTAGCGTATTTTGAAAAGAAAGTGATCCGGCACCTTTAATTAATTTATAGTTGACAATTGACAAATTTATAATAGATAAGGAGTGGTTTGCGAAAGCAAACTCCCTCCTTATTTTACTATATGTAAATGTGGAATTATCAATTAAATAAATTGTTTCAGACAATTTTCTTTAATAGCCATGCCATATTCTGTCCCAAGTTATTCATGGTTTTCATGCCTTCGTCATCATTTGAGACATCGCCCATATCTCTTCCTACCCCTTGATTCCAGTAGCTGGATCCTACGATGATAGATTCGGATATTGTAAACAGATTATTCATGGAATTAAAAGCTGCTATGGCGCCATTTCTTCTCATTGCAACTACAGAGGCACATACTTTTCTTTTTAATAATTGATTAGGTCTACCCAGATAGCCCACTCGATCAATGAATGCCTTCATTTGGGCAGAGAGACCGGCAAAATAGACGGGCGATCCTAATAAGATACCATCGGATTTTATTATTTTCTCAACGGATTCGTTAATGATATCATCATCAAAAGCACATCGGTTGTTTAAGTTTTTCTTACATGCCATGCAGGCAGTACAACCATGAATGTTCCTGTCTCCAATATGAACGATTTCTGTTTCTATTCCTTCTTTTTCGAGCACATCACATACTGCTTTTAATAGAAAATATGTATTTCCTTTTTTCCGTGGACTACCGTTAAAAGCTGTAACTTTCATTTTCTTATCTTCCTCCTTTTGAAATTATGAATTTATTATATCATTTTTTTTTCGATAAAGCACAAAATATCAAGAGGAAGGAAAGGAGGAATCTTATGAGAATTCGATTCGGCTATGTAGCATCTGCCTTAAACCTTGAAGGCATTACTTCATCAAGTGTGCTGACATTTTCCAGATATAGAAGATTGTCGGAAGAAGAAAGAATAAATGAGCTGAAGCGGGTAACCAGAAACAATATAAAAGCCTTGGAGATAATAGTAAAATATAATGTCGAGAAGCATATTCATTTTTATAGAATGACTTCTAAGTTGATTCCGTTGGCTACGCATCCGGAAGTAAAAGATTGGAATTATAAGGATATCTTTTATAAGGAGTTTTTAGATATTGGAAGCTTTATTAAAAAGCATCATATGAGGGTAGATACCCACCCTGATCATTTTAATGTTATTAACAGTCTAAAAGAAAATGTTTTGATATCAACTATACGAGAATTAAAATATCATGATGATATCTTCGAAATGTTGGATTATCCGAAAGGAAAAATGATACTGCATATAGGAAGTGCTCAGGGGGGAAAAGAAAAAAGTATTGAAAGGCTAATAAAGAATTTTCACAAAATACCTCAAAAAATTCAATCTAAAATAATTTTAGAAAATGATGATAAAACATTTGATATAGCAGAAACACTCACGGCATGCAAACGTTTGAATGTTCCCATGGTACTGGACTATCATCACTATTTATGTAATAAGGGAGGGCATAATTTAGAAAGATATATAAAGGAAATTTTAAATACATGGAATATGAGAACTTTGCCTCCCAAGGTGCATATTTCAGGACCAAGGGACGAAAAAAACAAGACAAGGCATGCGGATTATCTTGAAACGGATATTTTTTTTGATTTCTTGAAAATTTTAAAGATGGAAAATAGAGACGTAGATATCATGATTGAATCTAAACAAAAAGACAAAGCACTGCTGAAACTGATAGAAGACATAAAAGCGATAAATCCAACAATAAAATGGATAGATGAAACTACCATGGAAGTATGATAAAATTTTCTAAAATACTAATTTGGAGAGTCGGTATGCATGAATTATTTATGAGGGAAGCTTTGAAAGAGGCACAGAAAGCTTTTAATTTAAAAGAGGTGCCAATAGGAGCGGTTATAGTACATAATGGAAAGATTATAGGTGCCGGTCATAATATGAGAGAAACATTAAAAGATCCTACTGCACATGCGGAAATTATTGCCATAAGAAAGGCTTCTTCCTATTTGGGCGGATGGCGATTGATAGATTGTGAGATGTATGTTACAGTAGAACCGTGTCCTATGTGTGCTGGAGCAGCAGTTATGGCAAGGCTTAAACATATTTATATAGGTGCAATGGATAAAAAAGGCGGTGCGGCAGGATCTGTTATGAATATTTTGAATGACAATCGCTTAAATCATACGGTATCGTATACGACAGGTGTTTTGCAAACTCAATGTGAGAAAATCATGAAAGATTTTTTTCAACAATTGAGATGAGAAGAATTATTGGTATATCGAACAATAGCTTACTGGATATTATACTTACGGTTATTGTTTTAATGGCTGCAGGATTTCTGATCAAACGGATCAATATAAAGAAAGAAGAACAAAGAAAGGGAAGAAGATAAAAGAGAATCTACCACTAATACAAGGGAAAGGAAGAAAGATTATGATAAAAAGAATGAATATTATAGCATTGATTATTATAAGTCTTGCAGCATTTTCTTTTGTTTATGCAGATGAAAATACAGAGGAAGATAATTCTTTAACCATTGCTCTACAGGAAGAAGATATACAAAATACAGATATGGAAAATACAGAAGAAACTAAAGAGTATAAAACCAGCAGAAAGTATTCATTACAGATAGGAATCGGCTTATTGATTCTGATTGCTTTATATAAAACATACAAATACATAAAATACAATAAGAATTAGCTTTTGTTTAAACACTTCTTAAACAGGGTATTAATTTAATAAGAATTTAATAATTGATTAATATTGCCGTAATAATTAGGGATTATGATTAAAGCATAAATTCTCCCTCTCTTTAATATATAAATGCTTAAACTGCGGCGGCTGAACAGTCAGTCGCAGTTTTTTGCTTTAAGATAATGAGGTGAGCGAAATGCATTATAAATCAGTAAAGGCTGTATCGGATATATTATTCTGGATTGCTGTGATTTTGGGAGGATATGCAGTTATTCGCACTGGTATTACCTATATAAAAACTCCACCGGGAGTATGTCCGATATCAAGTTACAGACATTATGTCGTTTATGCTATATTATTTTCCATAGCATCTTTATTACTAACATGGGTGAATAATAAGAGAATGAGAAAAAAAGATAGAGAATAAATTGTAGGGACAGTCCTTGCGGCTGTCCAAAATTAGTCTTCATTTTTTGGATATAAAAGATTCACTCCTAAAACTCCTGAAATAGATTCTTCACTTCCTTTTTATCTCAGACAATGTTTTCCCACAATATGGACAGTATTCAAAAGCTTCTTTCACCTCGTTTTGACAAAATGGACAGGTAAGAGGTGTATTATTGACTTGTAATGCTTTCAGATCCCAGTATGAAATTTTTTCTCCGCATTTTTCATAAGCTTTCCCTTTTTCTTTTGAAATGCCATATATACTCTTGCATTGATCGCATATACAATAATACATTTCCTTCCATCTAAAAACAGGTATAAAGAAGAAGTGAAAGAAATGATAAGACTTGATTATTTCGGCATGATTGTGTCTGCAATTTTTGCAGGAAAAATCATTGATTTTTCCGATAGATTTTTCTTTGGATTCTATTCCGAATATACCGATAAAAAACATGTCATTCCTCCTTGTTGATAATATTCATTCTGCAATATAAACTATAATTTTCAATGCTTAAAATAAGATTTTCATAATTCAGCTCAAAACTTGCAATAGTCGAGTTCAGATCTATATTTCTAAGAACATGAAGCGTAGCACTGTTATTATCGTCAGACTTTGCTATTCGAACAAGAAGTCCATATACATGGGGGAATTGTATGATATCAAACAAGTCTTGTGTTTGTATTTTAGAGGAAAAGTTTAATGTTCGGTTATTTAAAGGTATCAACAAGTCGATATCCCATTGATCTTCATGAACGATTCTTATATCAAAATCGCTTATGATATACAGATTATAGTGACTAAAAACCATATTTATCACCAACTTTAAAATACGACAATACCATATAAATGATATAATAAATATCATACCAGATAAAAAAGAAAAAATGAATGGTTTGATGATATGGAAAAAATTATCTTACATTTGGATATGGATGCATTTTTTGCATCTGTAGAACAATTGGATAATCCCCAGCTTAGAGGAAAGCCTGTTATTGTTGGCGGAATTGGAGAAAGAGGAGTTGTTGCCACCTGTTCATATGAAGCAAGAGAATATGGAGTTCATTCTGCTATGCCCGGATTTCTTGCACGTCAGAAATGTCCGAATGCTATTTTTTTACCGGTTAGAATGAAAAGGTATAAAGAAGTTTCAAATAACATACTCAGATTATTGAATCAATATACCGACAAAATTGAAATATTATCCATTGATGAAGCTTTTATGGATATATCCGGATATAAAGATAATTATTTATCTATTGCTCGAAATATTAAAGGAAAAATAAAAAGGCAAATTGGTCTGACTGTTTCCATAGGCTTATCATATAATAAATTTCTTTCAAAAATGGCATCCGATTGGGAGAAACCGGACGGATTTAAGATCATAACTAAAGATATGATGCCGGATATAATTTTACCCCTTCCGGTAGGGCGAGTTCATGGTATAGGAATTAAGACGGCTGCAAAGTTAAACGAATTAGGGGTACATAATATAGAAGATTTGATGAGATGGCCTTTAGAATATATGAAAAATTTTTTTGGAAAACAGGGAGAAGATATATACCATCTTATAAGAGGTATCGATGAGCGTGAAGTAGATCCGGAAAGGGAAATGAAATCTATAGGAAGAGAAATAACATTGGATAAAGACACAGATGATATGCAGAGGTTAACAGAATATCTAAAGGGGTTTTCTTTTCATATATCATATGCTTTGCGTGTTAAGAAGTTATATGCAAAAACTGTTACCGTTAAAGTCAAAACAGAACGATTTGCCCTTCATACCAAAAGCAGAACTATTTCCAAGCCCATAGATAAAGCAAAGGATATTTATAAAGAGGGAGCATTGCTATTGAAAGAAATGCAATTACAGGAAAATATCAGATTAATTGGTTTAAGTGTATCTAATATTTCCCAGGATTATTATGAGCAAATGAGTCTGTTTTAGGAATTCATATGCCGCCGTTTTCAACAATAAGATCAATTGGGTTATAATATGGCAATTCCAGACTTTCAGCTACAGGGCGGCAAGTAATATTGCCTCTATAAGTATTTAATCCTTTTAAGAGAGAGTCATTTTCCATTAGTGCTGTTTCAATACCTTTTTCCGTTAACTGAAGCGCATAATTTAAAGTAGAAGCTTCAAGAGCAAAAGTAGAAGTTCTTGGTACTGCACCAGGCATGTTGGCAACAGAATAATGGATCACACCAAATTTTTCGTAACAAGGATCATCGTGAGTTGTTACTCTGTCAATTGTTGCTATAGAACCACCTTGGTCGATAGCAACATCTACAATAACAGATCCTTTTTTCATACTTTTGACCATTTCTTCCGTCACTGTTTTGGGCGCACTTTTTCCTGCAACCAAGACAGCGCCTATAAGAAGATCAGCTTCCTTTACGGCATTTGCACAGTTATATTCATTGTAAGCAAGAGTCTTGATGCGACCCATAAAGATATCATCAAGATAAGCAAGTCTCAAAGGATTTACGTCCAATACAGTAACTCTGGAACCTAATCCTACTGCCATCTTGGCAGCATTTGTTCCTACAACGCCGCCTCCTACTATAACTACTTCGGCAGGAGAAACGCCTGGAACACCACCAAGAAGGATTCCTGAACCGCCATTATATTTTTGAAGAAGATTAGCTCCAATCTGTACGGACATTCTGCCGGCCACTTCGCTCATGGGAGCAAGCAAAGGCAGTGTGCCGTTTGGCAGTTCGATGGTTTCATATGCTATTCCGGTAATGCTCTTTTCAATCAGTGAGTATGTCAGTTCAGGGTTAGGAGCAAGATGTAAATAAGTAAAAAGGGTTTGATTGTATTTAAAAAGATTATATTCCGAAGGCAAAGGTTCCTTTACTTTCATGATAATATCAGACTCGTTAAACAGTTTATGCTTATCACTGTAAATATTAGCTCCTGCATCGAGATATTCCTCATCTTCAAAGCCACTGCCTATTCCTGCATCCTTTTCAACTAAAACGGAACATCCTCTTGCAACAAGCGTCTTTACACCTCCCGGCGTTAAAGCAACTCTATTTTCATTGTTTTTTATTTCTTTTGGGACTCCGATAATCATTTTTATATTCTCCTCACTTTTGTGATATTTTTTTCAAGGGAGCCTGAATTTTTATCAGGTTCAGGGGAAACGCTGTAATTGTTCTTTAATGTTGAAAGAATGACATTGGTCTGAGTTTTCTGGATTCCGGGAATACTTTTGATTCGATTCATAATACGTTCCAGAGTGCTGGTGCTGTGGGTAACTATTTTTAAAGAATAATCGTAATCTCCTGTTATATAGTGACATTCTAAGACTTCATCTTCGTCATTTACAAAAGATAAAAAGTCATCTGTATATTCCGGGCGTTCCAGACGCAGGTTCATGATAACAGATAATTCCTTTTCAAGTAAAAGAGGATCCACAATAACGGTATATTTTTGAATAATGCCTGAATTCTCCAACTTCTTCAGTCTTTCACCTACTGCTGAAACAGACATGTTCACTTTTTTGCTGATTTCAGATATAGATAACCTGGCATCCACTTGAAGCAGTTTTATAATTTTGACATCGGTCATATCCAAGATAAATCACTCCTTATTAAAACAATTTAAGTGAATTTGTCGGAGACCATACAAGGAAACTGAAAATATTTTTGTTTTATTTTTCTATTTTTATTCTATTCTTTATTCTATAATATTTATTAAAATTTTAACATATTGTAAAATATATTTGAACATAATACAAAGAAATAGAAAAATATTATGGTCATATTTTAAATTATAAAAAAATTTTTTGCATAAAGTAGAACAAATCCTATCAGCCATATTTTTTTTGGTTTTTAGTCAACTCATTTAACTATATACACTAATAGCATTTATAAAATATCATTAATATAATTTGGAAATATTATTTAAAAAATGGTTATATTATTTAAAAGATGGGTAGAATAATAATGAACGGCAAACCCCCTTAAACCCCCTATTATAAAATATTTATAATCCCCCCACTAAAGGCACTCTCGGAGTGCCTTTTTTGACGGATTA
>CAZKKX010000053.1:0-14251 GCA_964553505.1 uncultured Eubacteriales bacterium
ACCGCTAAAAGTCGTATTGCTTCTTAATGGAAATCTTGGTGACAAGTCATTTTTCGATTCTGCTGACAACGGGTTAAAAATGATTCAGGAGAAATACGGTGATGATGTTGTGACAAAAACAATAGAAATGACTTATGATGAAACGAAATGGCGGCCGACTTTAGAGGATATTTCAGATGAGGATTGGGACGTTATTATACTCGGAACATGGCAGATGCAAGAAATGCTTGAAGAAATTGCACCGCTATATCCGGAAAACAAATATATAATATTTGATACATCAGTAGATTATGAAAGTTATGATTTAGGTAATGTATATTCTATTAACTATAAACAAAATGAAGGTTCATTCCTTGCAGGTGTATTAGCCGCAAAAGTAACAACTTCCGATATGGAACTGGCAAACCCCGACAAGAGAATAGGATTTTTAGGCGGAATGGATATTCCGGTAATAAATGACTTTTTAGTAGGCTATATAGAAGGAGCACAATACATAGATGATGAAATCAAAGTGGAGATTTCTTATATAGGAAACTTTGATGATTCTGCTAAAGGAAAGGAGCTGGCTTTAGCTCAATATGGCATGGGTGCCGATATCGGCTTTAATGTTGCAGGGCAGGCCGGATTAGGACAATTGGATGCGGCTAAAGAACAGAACAGATATGCCATTGGAGTTGATTCCGATCAGGCGCTGATTTTTGCCGAAAGCGATCCGGATAAAGCAAATTTGATTGTAACCTCCATGTTAAAGAGGGTTGACAATTCTCTTGTAAGGGCTATTGATCTGCACTTGGAGGGAACATTACCTTATGGCAGTGCAGAAAATTTGGGAATGGCAGAAGAAGCTGTAGGTCTTGCGGACAATGAATATTTTAATTCCCTTATTTCAGAAGAGATTAGAGATGAATTAAAGGATATCGAAGATAAAATTATGAATGGTGAAATAGCCGTTACATCGGCAATAGGCATGAGTACCGAAGAGCTCAATGAAATAAAAGATTCCGTTAAATAGCTGATGAAGGCAATTTTCTTGGATTAGGGATTTTTTGATACAAAGCCGCCTTAAGAAGTCATTATTTTAAGGGGGCTTTGTTATAACAATAGTTTTTAAAAATACAATCAGATTTTGGAAGTGATAAAATGGCGGAACTCCTTGAAATGAAAGGTATTACTAAGGTTTATCCAAATGGTATCGTTGCGAATTATAAGGTTGAATTCTCTTTGAAGGAAGGGGAAATTCATGCAGTTGTTGGCGAAAACGGTGCGGGGAAATCCACCTTGATGAAAATTTTATTTGGGATGCATTCTCCTGAGGAAGGTGAAATCTTTCTTAAGGGTGAAAAGATAGAATTAGCTTCGTCACATAAAGCCATAGAATTGGGAATTGGTATGGTGCATCAGCATTTTATGCTGGTTCCTTCTTTAACGGTTGCAGAGAATATTGTTTTGGGCATTGAGCCTAAAAAGTCAATATTGTTTGACAAAGAAAAAGCAGTAAAGGTTACTGAAGAGTTAGCAAAAAAGTATAATCTGAAGGTAGATCCACGGGCACTTATAAAAGACATTCCCGTTGGACTTAAGCAGAAAGTGGAAATTCTGAAAGCATTGTTAAGAGGCGCCAAAATACTTATTCTGGATGAACCTACGGCAGTTCTTACGCCTCAGGAGACCGGTGAGCTGTTTCGGGAATTAAAGGTTCTTAAGGAAAAAGGACATACTATTATATTTATTTCTCATAAGCTCAAAGAAGTAAAATCCCTATGCGACAGGCTAACGGTTATGAGGAATGGTAAAAATGTAGGGGTGTATCATGTTTCGGATGTAACGGAAGAAGATATATCACGCCTTATGGTTGGACGAGATGTTATATTAAAAGTTGAAAAAGGAAGGGCAGCACCAAAAGAAGTAATTCTGCAAGTAAAAAAAATCAAACAGAAAAATCAATTCAATCAAATGGTCTTGAATGATGTTTCATTTTCGTTGAAAGCAGGAGAGATATTGGGCATAGCCGGTGTAGAAGGAAATGGGCAAAGAGAATTGGTGGAAGTCCTTACAGGTTTATTGAATCTGAACTCAGGCGAGATTATTGTTAAGGGAAATCTTATAAATAATTACTCCATCAAAGCAATTCGTGATTTAAGCATTTCCCATATTCCTGAGGATAGGATGACTTATGGTGTTGCTGAAAAAATGAGTATTGAAAACAACCTTATCTCCGATAAATATGACAAGAAACCCTACAGTAAAAAAGGAATTTTAAATATTAAATATATTAAAAGCAAGTCGGCTGAACAGGTAGAAGAGTTTAGAGTCAAATGCAATTCCCCTTTACAAGAAGTTAAAATGCTTTCAGGAGGAAACATACAAAAAGTTGTTGTTGCAAGAGAATTTTCCTCTGATCCTGAATTATTGATAGCAGACCAGCCTACAAGACGAATAGATGTAGGTGCCACAGAGTTTATCAGAAAAAGAATTATTCATTTAAGAGATCAGGGAGCGGGAGTTCTTTTGATTTCTGCCGATTTAAATGAAGTTATGGAATTAAGTGATCGTTTGATTGTTTTCTTTAACGGTGAAATATATGCTTACTTCAGTGATGTTTCAAAGCTCACCGAAGAAGAATTAGGACTGTATATGTTAGGTGTTAAGCGACAGGATAATGAAGTAATAAGGGGGGCAATTTATGAAGATTAATAGGCTAAATTTTGAATGGATTCGTACATTCGTAGTTATTATCATTGCCCTTGTTTTTACCATGATTGTCATTCTTTTAGTAAGTAATGAGCCGATGAATGCATTAAAAGAATTTTTAATTGGACCCATTGACAGTATGCGGCATATCGGAAACGTAATAGAGTTAATGATTCCTCTTATTTTTACCGGTCTTGCGGTTAGCATGATGTTTAGTGCGGAACAATTTAATCTGGCGGCAGAAGGTGCTTTTTTTGCCGGAGCAATTGGTGCTGCTGCAATTGCATTGTCTATAGACCTTCCCATTATCATTCATCCTATAGCTGCTATTATAGGCGGGGGTGTTATAGGTGCACTTATTACAGGAATACCTGCATTCCTGAAAGTGAAGTGGAATGCCTCTGAGCTGGTATCTTCCTTGATGTTCAACTATCTTGCATTCTACATGGGAATCTATGTTATAAACTATTTTTACAGAGATGCGAATGCCGGAGCAATGGTTTCCGAAAAACTTAATATGAGTGCGTTACTCATAAGACTTATTCCACGAACAAGGATACATATGGGTTTGATTATCGCACTGATATTTATTGCGGCATCCTTTTATTTTATATATAGGACGAAATGGGGCTATGCGCTGAGAATTACAGGGCAAAACAGCAGGTTTGCAGAATACTCGGGGATTAACACACTAAGAGTGTTTCTTTATGCACAGCTTATCGGAGGGTTTATAGCCGGAGTCGGAGGAGCAACGGAATTATTAGGTATGTATACAAGATTTTCCTGGCAGGCACTTCCCGGGTACGGTTGGGATGGGATAATAGTAGCCATCCTTGCCAGAAACAATCCTCTATTTGTACCCCTTGCAGCTTTGTTTCTGGCCTATCTCAGAATAGGCGCAGACATAATGGCACGAATGTCGGATGTACAAAATGAGGTAGTGGCACTTATTCAGGGTATTATTATTGTGCTTGTGGTTGCAGAAAGATTTTTGGCAAAATACAGGCATCGATGGGTTTATAACGAAGCAAAAACAAGCATTTCTAAGGCAGAGGAGGAATAGAGAATGGAAAAATTTATTTCGATTATATTTTCGGTAAGCTTTGGATATGCGGTTCTCAGAGTCACAACACCATTAATCTTTGCAGCTATGGGTGCTCTTATTTCGGATAAAGCCGGAGTAATAAATATAGGTTTGGAAGGTATTATGCTGATATCTGCACTTACAGGGGTTGTTGTGAGTGCATACAGCCAAAGTGCTTTTTTGGGACTTTTAATGGCCGTCATTGCAGGAAGCCTTACAGGTATGGCAATGGCATACTTTTCACTGAATCTGAAAACAGATATAATTCTGTCCGGTATTGCAATCAACCTCATTGGTGGGGGAGGGACAATTTTTGCGTTATATTTAGTTGCTCAAGATAAAGGAATATCGTCTTCATTAAAGAGCATGGTGCTTCCAAAAGTAGATATTCCTATTATCGATAAAATTCCGGTTCTTTCCGAGATTATTTCAGGACAGAATATATTAACTTATGTGGCGTTAATATCAGTTATAGTAGTATATATATTGGTATATAAAACTCCGTTGGGGTTACAGATCAGAGCAGTAGGAGAAAATGAAGATGCGGCGAATTCGGTTGGAGTAAGCGTGAGAAAGATAAAATATATTGCATTGATTCTCAGTGGTGCTTTCGCCGGTTTTGGTGGTGCTTACATGTCTATGGCTTATGTATCTTGGTTTTCAAAAAACATGACCGTAGGCCGGGGATTTATTGCTCTTGCGGCAGAAGCAATGGGAGGCGGTACACCTTTTGGAACACTTGTAGCGTGTTTTGTCTTTGGTTCCGCAGAAGCATTGTCAAATTCATTGCAGTCATTGAGAGTGCCCACTGAATTTGTCCAGATGATACCTTATGTCGTAACGGTATTGGGTCTTGTTTTATATTCATCAAGAAAAACATCACTAATCAGAAAAAAAATGGGAAGTAGGAGGTAAAAATGCAAGATAGAAGACCGATTATTATGGATTGTGATCCAGGACATGATGATGCCATTGCTCTTTTAATGGCTTTTGCATGTGATTGTTTGGATATACGTTTGGTAACGACTGTCGGTGGGAACCAGACACCGGATAAAACCATCAATAATGCGTTAAAAGTATTGAGCTATGCTGGGGTTGGAGTTGAAGTAGCAGCAGGAGCGTCTCAACCACTGATGAGAGATTTGATCACAGCTCCCGAAGTTCATGGAGAAAGTGGTTTGGAAGGGCCTGTATTACCTCCTGCAACTTTGAAAAAAAGTGAAAGAAATGCTATTACAGCTATGGCGAATGTAATCAGTAAAAGCGAAAAAAAAGTTACGATTATTTCAACAGGGCCCCTTACTAATACGGCAACCTTGCTTCTTTCACATCCTGAAGCAGCAGATAAAATAGAAAGGATATCCTTGATGGGAGGATCCTGTATAGGCGGTAATTGGACACCGGCGGCGGAATTTAATATTTTAGTAGATCCCGAAGCGGCCGGTATCGTTTTTAACTCAGGGATTCCCATAACAATGTGCGGACTTGATGTTACACATAAAGCACAAATTTATAAGAATGAAATTGAAATTATTCGTAACATAGATAATAAGGTTGCGAAGATGGTTGCAGAACTATTGGACTATTTTGAACTTTTTCATAAAAAATTTGGTTTTGAAGGAAGCCCCATGCATGATCCCTGTGCCGTGGCTTATATCATAAATCCGAACTTGTTCATCACAAAAGCATATCATGTGGATATTGAAACTCAGGGTGAGTTTACTACAGGTGCAACGGTAGCAGACATGCGTTATGCTTCAAATAAGGAAAAAAATGTTGATGTTGCTTTGGATATTGATAGAGAAGCATTTATTCAACTTCTTATTGAGTGTATGACGTACTATAGCTGAAGATACGGCTGTTAGAAATTAAATAGAAAAGGTGGCTGAAAAAATGAAAAAACCCATCATAATAGATTGTGACCCGGGATTGGATGATGCAATCGCTATTTTCATGATAATAAATAATTCAAAATTTGATATACGTGCTGTAACACCTGTTGCAGGTAATCAGACAGTGGATAAAACATCCCGTAACGCATTAAATTTAATAGATTTTGCAGGGGCCGACGTTCCTGTGGCAATTGGAGCAGCTAAGCCTTTATTTAAAAAACTTGTTACAGCTGAACATGTGCACGGTAAAACCGGTTTGGGAGATATCTCACTTCCCGGTTCACACAAAGAATTCAGCGAATTAAATGCCTTTGAGATGATTCATCAAGAAGCAGAAAAATTTGAAAGGAATCTGGAAATTGTTGCCTTAGGACCATTGACCAATATTGCAGTAACCTTATTGAAATACCCGGATATTAAAGAGAAAATAAAACGGATTACATTAATGGGTGGTTCTTGTGGATGTGGAAATGACACACCGGCTGCGGAATTTAATATCTATGCGGATTCGGATGCAGCAAAAATTGTTTTTGATTCGGGCATCCCTATAACAATGGTAGGACTTGATGTAACACACAAAGCCTTGGTTTATGAGGAAGAAATAAATGAAATAAGCGCTTATAAGAATAAAATTTCCGAAGTAGCGGCAAAAATACTAACAAACTCATTAAAATTTTGTCGAAAGCATGGTTTTGATGGCTCTGTCATGCATGATCCTTTGGCGATGGCGTGTGTAATTGATGAGACTGTTATATCTACCGAAAGCCTGCGTGTTGATATAGAAACCAAAGGAATTTTAACAAATGGCAAAACGGTTGCAGATGTTTTTCGTGTGACAGGCAAGAAGGCAAATGCTGATGTGGGTATTGATATAAACCGTGAAAAATTCATAAAAATACTGAAGAAAGCAATGATGAATTATGATATATGATTTATTGCTGAAAAATGCTTGTATTATTGATGAAGAGGGCAGTATTTCAAAAAATAATGATATTTATGTACAAAACGGCATTATTGCAAAAATATCGACTCAACAGAATGAAACATTTTCTGCTAAAGAGAAAGTGGATTGTGAGGAATTGTTTGTAACTCCGGGGTTGGTTAACCTACATACACATTCACCAATGACAGTTTTTAGAGGGATGGCTGAGGATGTTCATATTGATGATTGGTTTAATAAAATCATATGGCCTTATGAATCCCGAATGAATGAAAAGGATGCTTATGCCGGAACAATTGCTGCAATAGAAGAGATGATAAATAACGGAGTAACAGCTTTTGCAGATCATTACATGTTTGCAGACAGCATATGCGACGCGGCTATAGAAATGGGCATCAAAGCCGACATAGCACCGACTCTTTTTGGGGTTGCCGATGAATTTGACCGGAATTTAGAGGAGGTTTCACAACTGATTCTTAAAAGACAGGGCCTTCATAATAGGATTCACCTGAGAATGGGTCCACACAGTCCGTATACTTGTCCGGGAAAGACACTTAAGAACATCGTAGACAGAGCAAAATCATTAGAAGTGGGGATACATATTCACGTCTCCGAGACTCTCCGGCAGGTTGAAGAGAGCTTGGATTTTCAATCCATGACACCCTTTGAGGTGATTGAAGAGGCAGGGGGGTTTCAAGTGCCATGTATATTGGCGCATGGTTTATGGATTACGGACGAGGATAGAAAGCGGCTGAATAAACAGACTTACTTTGCCGTATCGCCAAAAACCTATATGAAGCTAAGTATGGGAGCAGGACATATATGGGAGAATAGTAACGAGCTTCCGCTATGCACGGGGACAGATGGCGCTGCCAGCTCAAACACCTTAAACCCATTGGAGCAGGCAAGAATTTATGCCTTGGTGGGTAAAATGGTTACAGGTTCTTCTACAGATTTTGACTTGCAGTTTGTTTGGAAGATGCTGATGAGAGGACATGGTGCGTTATCTTTTAATTCCGGAAAGATAAAAGAAGGATATGCGGCAGATTTAGTGGTATGGGATTTGGCAAAATGCAATACTTTTCCAATATACGATCCTCTGGCCTCTTTAATATACGGCGCTGAATCCGGCAATATTCTTCATACCATTATTGACGGAAAGTTCCTCAAAAAGGAAGGGGAAGTACAGATAAAATCCGACAGATCGTCGCTTTTAAACCGTTCTGAAGACATCATCGGCAGAGGAAAAGGTGAATCAAATTTAAAATTTTAAAGGTGGTTATATATGAAAGCATGGGAAATGGAAAAAGCGCTTATCCAAAGCTCTAAACCAAGAATACTTGAAGAGGACGAACAGACTTGGAATGTAATTGAACTTTTAGAAAAGGAAGAAGATAAGAAGCTTAATCTTTTATGGTATAGTGAAGTTCCCGGTTCGGGGGCTCCTGAAAGACTCATTATAGCAGCAATTCAGGATGTAGAAAACCGGGGAAGAAACGTTACAAAAGCAGAAGCATTGATTCCTGTCGGGATAAAAGCGCATAAGGAAAAGGACATGGTTTTGCTGAACCAGATAACAAGCAGAATATTTTATGAATTGAATCATGCGCCAAAAGACGAAAAATTGCCCTATTGGGGATATACATCATATACCTCATGGGAGAGTTATTTGGAAAAAATTCGTTTTCCGGATAAAATTAATTATAATGTCTTTTCTGAAGACTATAAAAATAAAATTTTCTGGGGGTGGACGGCACAAATTTGTGGCGGTTCCTTTGGTACGGCCTTGGAGGGATATACCACACGGAACTTGAAGGATGTATTTTCCGAAATACGGGAATATGTTCGCAAACCAAATACTTTTAATGATGATATTACATATGAATTAGCTTTTATGAAGGCCTTTGAAAAAAAAGGTTATCAAGTGGATGCAATCGATATCGCTGATAAATGGGTTGGACATATTCCATTTGGGTGGTCTGCTGAAGACATAGCATTAAAAAATATCAGGCAGGGTGTTTATCCTCCTGAGAGCGGTTTTGCAAATAACCCTTTCTATGAATGGATAGGTGCTCAAATGCGGGGTGCGGTTTGTGGCATGGTGGCGCCGGGGAATCCACAGGAAGCAGCGAAACTTGCTTGGCAGGACGGTAGTGTTTCCCATTATAATAACGGTATCATTGGAGAAATATTTAATGCTGTTTTAGTTTCACTGGCTTTTGTTGAAACTGATGTACGCCGGCTGATAAAAAAGGCTATATCCATGATACCGGACGATAGCGAATATTATTCCGTTATTTCGTATGCATATAATCGATGCAGGGAAGAAGAGTCTTGGGAAAAGGCTTGGGAATCTTGTGAGAAAAGATACGAAAGATACAACTGGATACATGCGTATCCAAATGCGGCAGCTGAGGTTGTTGCGCTATGGTTTGGCAAGGGAGATTTTGATGAGACCATGCATATCATTGCAATGGAAGGACAGGATGTGGATTGTAATGCTGCTCAGATTGCAACGGTATTGGGAATCATAGGAGGAAAAGAAGGAATCAAGAATAAATGGACAGCTCCAATAGGGAATATATTGAATACTTATGTCAGAGAAATGAAAGAAATGACGATAGATGATCTTGCAAAATGGACAGTAGAAATTGTACGAAAGGCTGTTCGGGTGTAATAATATGAGTGTGACCATTAAAGATATCGCTAAAGAAGCAAAAGTTTCAATAGCAACAGTTTCAAGAGTTATAAACAATAAAAGTGAAGGTGTTGGGCAGGAAACAAGAGAAAGAATTCAGAAAATTATTAAGGATATGAATTATTATCCTAATCGGGTAGCAAGAGGAATG
Organism: uncultured Eubacteriales bacterium; assembly: GCA_964553505.1. Taxonomy (GTDB): domain Bacteria; phylum Bacillota; class Clostridia; order Peptostreptococcales; family JAAYPU01; genus JAENZQ01. The sequence continues at coordinate 9,457 of CAZKKX010000053.1, forward strand.
GTAACGAAGAAGTCCAACATCTTAGGATTGATTTTGCCTGATATTTCCAACCCTTTTTTTCCGGATTTGGTTAGAGGGTTAGAAGATACTGCAAGCAAATCAGGATACAATATTGTTCTTTGTAATTCGGATAATAATAAAGATAAGGAAGCTTCCTATATCCGAGTATTAAAAGAGAATAATGCAGCAGGTATTTTTTATATCAGTGTCATCAAAAAAAATGATAACAATCTAAATTTGCTTTTGGATAGCAAGATTCCTTTTGTTCTGATGGACAGAAGAATAAATATTGAGAAGGTCCCAAAAATTTATACGGATAATATGACCGGCATGTATGAAATGGTAGAGTATTTGATAGAAAACGGACACAACCATATTGCTTATATTTCCGGACCGAAACACAATTCATCGTCCGATCAGAGACTTGAAGGATATAAAAAAGCGCTTTCAGATTCGGGAATATCGGTGAATGTCGATATTATTAAAATAGGAGATTATAAAATTGAAAGTGGACGTCAACATATGCTCGATCTGTTGGAACAAGGTAATAAATTTACAGCGGTTGCATGTGCCAATGATATGATGGCGGTGGGAGCTTTAGAAGTATTAAAAGATAAAAAGTTAAAAGTCCCTAAGGAAATATCCATAACCGGGTATGATGATATTTTTATGGCCAGCGTTACATCCCCTAAACTGACCACTGTAGCTCAGCCTAAATATGAAATGGGTTGTATTGCCGCAGAATTAATGATCAAACTTGTTCAAGGTCAGAAGATTTCACGCATGGAAGTAATTCTTCATTCAACCCTTGCAATACGGGAATCTGTAGCAAAGAGGAGTGATAACATTGAAAATTGTAGTTATAGGTAGTATTAATATGGATTATTCCCTTAAGGTCAAGGTTCTTCCGGAAAAGGGAGAGACAATTCTGGCGGATTCTTTTTATACGGCGCCGGGAGGAAAGGGTGCGAATCAGGCAGTTTCAGCAAAACGTCTTGGTGCGCAAGTCTATATGATAGGGGCGATAGGAAAAGATTCCAACGGAAAAGAACTAACTGATAAACTAAAAGAAGAAGGAGTTATAACAAGCGGCATTAAATCGGTAGATACACCAACGGGTAATGCTATGATTACTGTAGATCATGATGGAAGCAATACCATTGTTGTCTACCCAGGAGCCAATGGTGATACGGATGAAAATTGGCTGATAAAAAATATTACGGTTATTGAAGATGCTGATTTTATTATTATGCAGCTGGAGATACCTGTTAAAACTGTTATTGCCGCTGTTAAACTTGCTAATCGTCTGAAAAAAAAGGTTATTCTTAATCCGGCACCAGCCTCAATTTTGCCTGAAGAAATTTTTGAAGGGATTGATTATATTACTCCAAATGAAACGGAATTAGCTGTTATAACAGGCACTAAGGATATTAAAAAGGGAGCTGAGATTCTATTAAATAAGGGTGTGGAAAATGTAATCGTTACCCTTGGAGATAAGGGATGCTACTTTAAAAACAAAGATAATGAGATATATATGGAATCCTATAAAGTACATTCCATTGACAGTACGGCAGCAGGAGATTCCTTTAACGCGGCGGTAGCTGTAGCCTTATGTGAAGGAAAAACGTATAAACAGGCATTACAATATGCAAACGTCGTTGGGGCCCTTACAACCACTGAATTAGGTGCAATGGAAACTCTGCCGCATAAAGATGAAGTGGAAAGAATCATAAAAAATAAAAAAAATGCAGCTACGAACCAAAATAGCTAATAAAAGGAAGATATTTATGTATAACGGAAAATTCATATCGGTTATTATTGCTGCGGCAGGTTCAGGCAGCCGGATGAAAAAAAGAAAGATAAACAAGCAGTATCGGATGATAGGCTCAAAACCAATGCTTTCACACACAATAAAGGCTTTTGATGATAACCCATTTGTTGATGAAATCATTGTTATTGTTAAAGAAGAAGATATTGGTTATTGTAATGAAATAATTGTTGAGCCTTACGGCTATCGTAAAGTATCACATATTACAGATGGTGGAAGCGAGCGTCAGGATTCAATATATAAAGCACTTAAAAAAGTAAATAGGAGCAGCGATATTATTTTAATCCATGACGGAGCAAGGCCTTTCATTGAAGATAGGCAGATTAATGCTTTGATAAAATATTTGGATAAAGAGAAAGCAGCAGCAGTCGGGATTCCATTAAAAGATACAGTTAAAATTATTGAAGGAGATAATATTGTTTCAACGCCTGACAGAAAAAAAATGAGAGCTGTCCAAACACCTCAGGGGTTTGATAAAAGTTTAATTATGCAAGCTTACGAAAAAGCTGAAAAAGAAGGGTTCTACGGGACTGATGACACCACACTTGCAGAAAGATTAGGTATACCTGTCAGAATCATAGATGGAAGCTATAAAAATATTAAAATTACTACGGAAGAAGATATGATGATTGCGAATGCTTTTATAGAAAGAAAAATGATGCGGTCCGGGATAGGCTATGATGTTCATTCATTGGTCAAAGAAAAGAAGCTTATTATTGGAGGAGTAGAAATTCCATATGAAAAAGGTCTGCTAGGACATTCTGATGCAGATGTATTGATTCATGCCATTATGGATGCATTATTAGGTGCGGGTGCTCTTGGAGATATAGGAAAACTCTTTCCGGACACGGATGGTAAATATAAAGATATTTCAAGTATTATTTTATTAGAAAAAGTAGGGCGGCTTATTCATGCAGAAGGATATCAAATCAATAACATAGATGCTGTGATTATTGCACAAAACCCGAAGATGGCATCATATATAGAAGCTATGAGAGAGAATATTGCTAAAGCTTTATATGTGGAAAAGAAAGGTGTAAGTGTAAAGGCCACCACTACAGAAGGTTTAGGGTTTATAGGGTGCGGGGAAGGTATTGCGGCCCAGGCCATCGCAAGCTTGTATTAAACTTGTGAATATTCAATTGTCTACAATCAAAGTATTAGAAAAAAGAAAGAACATTAGTTTATAATCAATGTTCTTTCAGATTTTGGATGGACACCTGTTCGCTTTTTTCAGGTTTATTCAGCGGGTGAATATAGGCAATGCCGTTGTCTTCATTAATTTTTTCTATATAAACAGGTACACCGTCATAAGTGACATGAGCCATAATAGGAGAAGAAGCAATTTCTATTGCTCTTTTTTTATTCATAACAAAACCTTCTTTCTTTTTATATTTTTTCTTATTAATAGCTTCTACAATAAAACATAAAAATATTCCTCAAATTAAAAGCGGGGTTCCAGGTGTCCTAAAATCAAAATTCATGGTATTATATTATACAGATTAAAAATAATTAATGGAGTAGATATATGGAATTGTTTGAAATATTACAAGGTCTTTTAGGTTTTGGGTTAAGCTTAATTGCATTTTTTTTCAGGATCATATTTGCTTTTATAGCAGGTTTTATTGCTCTTACGAAGGGTAGGAGCTTTCTATTCTGGGGTATGATTACTTTATTTATACCTTGGGTCTTTTTTATTGTTTTGTTCATTCCAAGAAGATACCCCAGATTTCACAGTTATATTATGAATAAAGCGGAATTCAGAGGGAAAAACCCGGTTATAGCTTCCATTATGGCATTATCCGCAATGGTTGCAAAATCAGATGGAAATGTCAGTAAAGAAGAGATTATCCAGATAAAAAAATTCATTTCCGTGAATTTCGGCATTAGCTTTGAAGAACTCGGGACCTATGGCGATGTTTTTGATTACGGTAAAAACCATCCGGAAGAATACAGAGAATTTACCAGAGTGATTAACACGTTTTACAGACGGAAAGATTATATTATTGCCATAGCATACCTTTTTGTTTCCATTGCAATGCAGGACAGTCGGATTTCCGAGAACGAAGATGTCTTGATTAGGAGTATTTTATATGAATTAGGTTTATCTTCTTATGAATATGAAAGTATTAAAAATGCTTTTACGCATGGACAAGGTTATTATTACAATAATCAAAATGCTCAAAGTTACGCAGGTAATAAGGATTACCTCATCAGAAAATATACAAAAGTACTCCAGGTGGATGAGGATGCAAGCTTAGGCGAGATTAAAAAGGCTTATCGAAGACTTGTTAAAGAATATCATCCTGATAAAATGGCTTCAAAAGGTATGCCGGAAGATTACAGAGAGTTTGCAAACAATAAAATAAAAGAAATCAATGAAGCATATGATTACCTCAGTAAAATAAAGGGAGCTTAGAAATCCTGTTTTTATATGTTTCCGTGGATTTAATGATGTCCTTAAGATTATAGAAATATATTGACAGTTGAGTCTTGACAAATAAAGCGGTCTTGATTAATATATTCCATATAATAAGAATGACAATGAAGGGAATAGTAGAAAAGAAATGGTCTTGAAGAGAGCGGAATTCGCGGCTGAAAAATTCCGCAGGACACAACTTTTTGAACCCATTCCGGAGTCAAAAAAACAATATAAAGTTTTTTCGGCTGCAACCGTTATTTTGCTAATGAGGGGATTCCCTGAGGGGGATTAATTAGAGTGGTACCGCGATACTTTCGTCTCTAAAGAAAAGACGAAAGTTTTTTATTTTCCCCAAAACCTCTAACCTCTAATATCTACAATAAAAAGGTGGTAATAGAAATGTTAATGTCAAAAATGTATTTTCATACTTTGCGGGATGATCCAACTGAAGCAGAAATTGCAAGTCATAAGTTGCTTCTTCGAGCAGGAATGATTCGAAAACTGGTATCCGGTGTATACGGCTTTATGCCCATGGGATATAGAGT
>CAZKKX010000054.1:0-14150 GCA_964553505.1 uncultured Eubacteriales bacterium
ATACTGTATGAGGGGTCTTTTAAGTATTATGACAGAATGGGCGATTTTAAATTTTCTAATCCTGCAAAATTGGCGGAGTTTATTCCCAGGCTCCTTAAGGACGAGGAATTACAAGAAAAATCAAAGGCGGTAAATCAGGAGTTTTTAGCACACGCTTATCCCCAGAAGCTGGCAGGGAGCTGTTTAATAGAAGAAATCAACAGGATAATCGGAAGAAAACAATAAAAAGGAAAATGATTTATGAAATATATTTATAAACATGGATATAATATCTCACGATTTTCTCTGGGTACGGCTCAGTTTGGTTCGGATTATGGTATTGCAAACAAACACGGAAAAGTTGCGGAAAAGGAAATAGAAAAAATCTTTAATAAGGCTTTTGAAAAAGGTGTCAATTTAATAGATACTGCAGTTTCTTACGGTGAAAGCGAAAGAATTATTGGAAAAATTTTAAGTAATTCGTCCTATAAGGAGGATATCATTATTGCAAGTAAATTGCCTCATCTTAAAAGCAAAAATAATCTTCAAGGGATAACCAAAGAAATAGATCAAGTGGTTGATCAATCTCTTAGTCATCTCCGCTTGGAAACTTTACCAATATTTTTATTACATGAAGAAGAAGATTTGTTTTTTGATGGAGGATATATCGTTGATGTTTTAAAAAATGAAAAGGAAAGAGGGAAAATAAATCTTTTGGGCGTTTCGGCATATTCTCCCGAGGCAGCTGAAGCAGCATTAGAAAATCCGGAAATGCAGGTGATCCAAGTACCCTTCAATCTTTTCGATCAAAGATTGAATAAAATCAATTTTTTCAGCAGAGCTGCGGAAAAAGGCAAATTAGTTTTGGTAAGGTCTGTTTTTTTGCAGGGATTATTTTTCATGACAGAAGATGAAATTTTACCGGAGAAATTTTGCATATATTCTCCGTATTTTAAAAAACTGTCGGAGATAGCGGATTCTTATTGTTTCAGAGTTGGCGAATTAGCATTGAAATATGCCTGTCAAAAATCTCAGGGATCTGTAATTCTCGGAGTAGATAGCTGTACACAATTGGATGAAAACTTGGATGCTTACTCTAATAAAAATATATTAAATTCAGAAATTATAAAATCCATTGAAAAAGCCTTTCAGGATATTCCTGTAAATTTAATTGATCCCAGAATGTGGTGCTGATAGGAGGAGGAAGTTAATGATTAGTAAAATATTTAGTTTAGAGGGTCATGTTGCTGTGGTAACCGGAGGAGCCGGGTATTTGGGTTATCATATTTCTTCAGCGCTTGCGGAAGCCGGGGCATGTGTTTATATTGCCGGTATAAATTATAAAAAATGTCGGAAAGCAGCAGAAAAAATATCCAAGGAGGCAGATGCTTATTGTAAAGGGATATATACGGACATAAGCTCTGTAAAAAAAACTCGTGAGACATTTCAACAGATTGCGGCAGAAAACAGTAAGATTGATATATTAGTCAATAATGCAGCATTTAGCAAAGGAAAAGGTTTGGATATGGAAGAAAAAAATTGGATAGAGGGTATAGATGGAACCATTAACGGTGTTTTCAGGGCAACTCAGGCAGTTATACCCTTTATGGCTGAGAAAGCGAAGGGGACCATTATCAACATTGCATCTATGTATGGAATCGTTTCTCCGAACCCGTCGATTTATAATAAGGAAGAGTATGCAAATCCGCCTAACTATGGTGCAGGAAAAGCAGCAATTTTGCAATTTACCCGTTATGCTGCCTGCCATCTTGGTGAAAAGGGTATAAGGGTTAATTCAATATCTCCCGGGTCTTTTCCCCAAAAAAATATTCAGAAAGATAAAGAATTTATTGCTAATTTAGAAAGAAAGATTCCCTTAGGAAGGGTCGGCAGACCTGATGAGCTGAAAGGTGCAATAATTTTTCTGGCTTCAGAGGCTTCAAGTTATGTTACAGGCGCGAACATTTGTATTGACGGAGGTTGGACCGCATGGTAAAGCTTCTCAAATATCTTTTTATATAATCCTTTTGAAACAATTCTTCCATTTGGCTCATATTATGTTAGTGAAAGAGAGCAATTTTTTACAATTATAAACTGAAACTGACAGCAGATACATTCACCATGTTACTCGTTTTGCCGTCAATGGAAAGTCTGGCTTTTACCGAGGGCTCTCACTTCATTACCTGTTACAGGGGGAAGAAAATGTTCTTTGAAAATAAAAAAATATTGGTTATTGGAGGTACCGGAACCATAGGAAAAAGGTTACTCCAACACATTTTAGCAGAAACACCGGAGGTTATAAGAGTTTTAAGCAGAGATGAGCATAAGCAGTATATGTTGCAAAACACCTTGGGTTTAAGGAAGGATATGCGCTATTTAATTGGGGATGTAAGAGATTATGACCGGGTTTTAACTGCAATGGAGGATATTGATTATGTATTCCATGTTGCGGCTTTGAAACATGTGCCGGCTTGTGAATATAACCCGTATGAAGCAGTCCTGACTAATGTTGTGGGGACTAATAATGTCATCAGAGCCGCAAGAGAACAGAATGTGAAAAAAGTCATATTTACCAGTTCAGACAAAGCCATTTCGCCTACCAACACGTATGGAGCAACAAAGCTGACGGCAGAACGCATGTTGGTGGCTTCCGAGAATAATAAAGGCACCAGCAGAACGATTTTTTCAATTGTCAGATTTGGAAATGTCATAGGATCTCGAGGTTCGGTTATTCCTTTGTTTATCAACCAAATTGTCAACGATAGGAGGATAACCGTTACCAAACAGGAAATGAGCCGGTTCATGATGACTGTGGATCAAGCTACTCAACTGACCATTAAAGCCATGAAGGAAGCAAAAGGAGGAGAGATTTTTGTTTTGAAAATGCCGGTTATTGTATTACGGGATCTGGTTAAGGTAATCACAGAGGAGACCTGTAAAAAATACCATATAGATGTTGAAGAGATAGAAATTCAGGAAATTGGAATTAGACCGGGGGAAAAAATGTATGAAGAGCTAATGACTTATGATGAGTCAGTAGCAGCCTGGGAATTATCTGATATGTTTATTATTCCGGCCATAGGAGGAAGTCGGAAAAACTATGAAAATGCAGTAAAGGCAAAAGAGGGAACTTACAGTTCAGCTAAACAGAAGGTTATTTTGCCGGAAGAAGTTCGAAGGCTGGTGTTAGAACAGGATTTAATTTAAAGGGGGATTTTATAAATTGAAAGTTCTTGTAACCGGAGGAGCAGGATTTATAGGAAGATGGGTGGTTAAAAAACTTCTGGAGGATAATCATCAGGTTTGGGTTCTGGATAATTTATCCAATGGGAAATATGACAATATAAAGGCATTTATAGATGATGCTTATCCGCTTTATTTTATAGAGAATGATATAAAAAATGAACAAATTCTGGATGGCCTTTTTAAAAATAGATTTGATATCTGCTATCATCTTGCAGCAAGCATCAATGTTCAAGATAGCATTGATGAGCCTAAAACAACTTTTGCCAACGATACTGTCGGTGCATATAATGTATTGGAAAAATGCAGAATGTATCATGTAAAAATGGTTTTAATGAGTACTTGTATGGTTTACGATAAAGCTTCTGTTTCAGCAGATATTGCAGAGGAGCATCCGGTCAAACCGGCTTCGCCCTATGCAGGGTCAAAATTGGCTGCTGAGCATATGGTGCTATCATATTATCATGCTTATGGCTTGCCTATTTCCATTCTTCGTCCCTTCAATACCTACGGACCCTTTCAAAAAAGTAGTGGTGAAGGCGGTGTCGTAGCGATTTTCATCAAGAATAAGCTGGAGAATGAGATGTTGAATATTTATGGGGACGGGAAACAAACCAGAGATTTGCTTTATGTGGAGGATTGTGCGGAATTTGTAGTTGAAGCAGGTTATTCAGATAAAGCTAACGGTCAAATTATAAATGCCGGACTGGGCCGGGATATATCTATCAATGAACTGGCGGAGTTGATTATAAAAGATACCGGTAAAATTAAGCATATCCAACACATCCATCCCCAAAGTGAAATTCAAAAATTACTTTGTAATTATAGTAAGGCGAAGAGAGTTTTAAATTGGGAACCCAAAATCAGTCTTGATGAAGGAATTAAAAGGACAGAATATTGGATCCTGGAGGAGATGTTTAATCATAAATATGAGTCATAAAACTAAACCGGCAATTTCAGGAGGAGAGCCTATTCGGGAACATTTTCTGCCTTATGGCAGGCAGTGGCTGGATAATGATGATATAAAGGTCGTGAAAGAGGTGCTTGAAGGAGATTATTTGACAACGGGACCTGCCATTGAACGGTTTGAAAAGGAAATTGCAGAATATACAGGAGCCGGATATGCGGTAGCTTTTGCAAATGGAACTGCAGCCCTTCATGGTGCCTGTTTTGCAGCAGGCATAAAAGAAGGTGATGAAGTTATCACAACACCTATAACTTTTGCAGCCAGTGCAAATTGTGTACTTTATCAGGGAGGAACTCCGATTTTTGCCGATGTAAACCTAAAGACCTACAATATAGAGCCACAGGCTGTGGAAAAATTAGTAACCAAGAAGACTAAAGCGATTATCCCCGTTGATTTTACCGGGCAGCCTGTTGATTTGGATGCCATAAAAGCAATTGCCAAAGAATATGATCTCATAACAATAGAAGATGCGGCTCATGCATTAGGCGCAAGATATAAGGGTAAAAGAATAGGTGGACTCAGTGATATGAGTGTTTTCAGCTTTCATCCGGTAAAGCAAATCACTACAGGTGAAGGAGGCATTGTGACTACAAATAATGAAAGCTACTGCCATAAACTGAAACAATTCAGAATACACGGGATAACCAGAGAACCGGATGAATTAATCTGTTATCATGGTCCGTGGTACTATGAAATGCAGGAGATGGGCTTTAATTACCGGATGACGGATATTCAAGCGGCCTTAGGGATAAGTCAGCTTAAGAAATTAGAGAATTTTATAAAAATAAGACAAAATTACGCTAAAGCATATAGTAATGCCTTCAGAGATATGGAAGAGATCATATGCCCTATTCAGCTTCCGGATACGGTTTCCGGTTGGCATTTATATGTCATCCGCTTAAAACCGGAAACATTAACAACAGGACGCAGAGAAATTTTTGACGCCCTGCAAAAAGAAAATATAGGCGTGCAGGTTCATTATATTCCTGTTTATTATCATCCCTATTATCAGAAATTGGGATATTCAAAAGGCTTATGTCCCAACGCAGAAAAGATTTATGAAGAGATACTGACACTTCCCCTTTTCCCGGCAATGAATATGCAGGATTTAAAGGATGTCATTCATGCAGTGAAAAAAGTAGTTTCATATTATAAGGCTTAGCTTTTTATGCATATTCATATTTGTGATAATTATCCTATGAAATTATTAAGTATATGAGAAAAATATGGAGGGTGGAATATTGAATAATAAGAAAAAACATACCGCTTTAGTTCTGGCAAGTTCATCAGGCCTTGGGCTGGCTGTCGCCAAAGCCTTATATAGAGAAGGGTATAATGTCATTATAAGCAGCAGAAGTCAAAAACTTTATCAGGCTGAAAAAGAGATAAAAACTGTTTGCGGTGGTGCAGATGTATTAGCTGTTCCTTCTGATATTACGCAAATTGAAGATTTGAATCATTTGATCCACGAAGGACAACAAAAATTCGGAACAATAGACGTTTTATTTACCAATGGGCCCGGTCCTAAGCCTGGAAATATAAATGAACTGGAGCCAAAGGATTTTTCTGAGTCACATCAAGATATAATATTGCCTGTCATTTACCTTGCCAAGCGGCTTATTCCGGGAATGATATCAAATAAATGGGGACGTATCATCATGAACACTTCTATTACGGCTAAAGAACCTGCAGATACGCTGGTACTATCTAATGTATACAGAGCCGGTTTAGCAGCTTTAGCTAAAACTCTTTCCGTTCAACTTGCCGGTGATAATATTACTGTCAATACGGTTGGACCTGCGGTTTTCAGGACTGAAAGGGCGTTGCAGCTTTTGAATGAAACATCTCGAAGACAAGGGCGAAGTGTGGAGGAAATTGAACGAGAGAATACAAAACATTTACCCATGAAAAGGTATAATAATCCTGAAGAATTCGGCAGTGTAGTAGCTTTTTTGGCCGGTGAAGCAGCGAGTGCGATAACAGGCTCTTTTATTGCTGTTGATGGGGGTATGTCCCATGGCATATTTTAGGTGCCAAGTAAGAATTCATTTATATGGGAGGCTTAACGATGAGAACTTTTAAAGTTGGCCGACAAAGCATAGGAAAAAATGAACCTGTTTTTATTATTGCTGAGGCAGGTATTAATCACGCCGGGTTATTTAGTGAAGCACAAGAAATGGTTGAGGTGGCAAAAAAATGTAAGGTTAATGCCGTAACATTTCAGCATATTGCTTGGGATGAAATAAACAGTATCAGTATGAGTGCCAAGGACAATAACGGATGGGACAATTGGCGTTTAACAGATCAACAAATAGCAAAATTGTTTAAGCAAGCCCATGATTACAATATGGCTGTTACGGCATGTGTTGCAGATTTTGATTCTTTGGAGTTCGTTGTAGAGGAAGGCGCTGATTTTATTAAGGTTGTGAGTGGAGACATTACTTGCCATCCTTTTTTGGCTAAGTGTGCGGCTACAGGACTGCCAATTTTTCTTTCCACAGGGAATGCGCTGATTTCCGAAATTGAAGCTGCTTTGAAAGTAATTGAAGAAGCAGGAGGGTCAAAAATAGTTCTTTACCATACAAACAGTAAATACCCGACGCCTCCTCAAGAAGTAGATCTCAGGGCACTGAAGATTCTTAAAGGCTATGACTATCCAATTGGATTTTGTGACCATACCAAAGGAACGGTGATTCCTCTGGCAGCTTCGGCCCTTGGTGCTCGAGTTATAGAAAAGCATTTTAGCCTGAATCCGTCAATCAAACGACCGGATTGTGAAGTTTCAATTGATCCTCAGGAGCTGCAACAATTTGTTTTTGATATAAGAACAGTGGAGAAAGCGTTAGGCGAACCGGTTAAACGGCGGTATCCGGATGAAGGAGATTATATATTGGCTCGGAGGTCCGTAACTGCGGGAAAGGACTTGCAGAAAGGGGATTTGCTCCAATGGGAAGAGCTGGCTTATAAGCGACCCGGAACAGGAATACAGCCTTCTGAGGCAGAAAAACTGATAGGAAGAGTTCTTTTGATTGATGTGAAAAGAGGCGAACTGCTGACGGAAAAGATGTTAAAAAGTTGAAAGGTACATGATACAAAAAAGAAAATTTAAAATAAAACCCATGCGAATATTTAAAAAAGGTAGTGAGGAAAATCAAAATTTTCAATGATCCTTCAATTACGATAGCTGTAATTTGCCGCCTAAAATCTACCAGATTGCCTAAAAAAGCTTTGCTGCCCATTAATGGGGTAGCCTCCATTGAAAGATGTTTGCTGAATTGCTTAGGGGCACCGGACGTAAACCAAGTGGTATTGGCAACATCCTGGCTGCCGGAGGATGATCCCTTAGAGCAGTTTACAATTGACGGAAAAGTTAAGGTGCTGAGAGGCGATCCTGATAATGTTGCAAAGAGAATGGTGCATGCATCAGAGGAAACCGGGGCGGATATAGTGCTGCGTGTGACAGGAGATAATCCTGTCGTATCCCCTGAAATAATAAATATTCTTATAGAGGAGCATTTAAAAGATATTCATGACTTAACGACAGTAACGAATCAGCATGCAATGGGTACGGCTGCTGAGGTATACACGGTTGAATCTCTTTATCGGCTGCTTAAGCATAAAAATAATTTGACATATACCGAATATTTGCCTTTTTATTATATTAACAGCCCTGAATTCTTTTCCGTCCGTAAAGTTGAATTGCCTGAGGAATTTAAGTATCCGCAATGGCGTTTAACTTTAGACGAACAACAGGATTTGAAATTGTTTGAGAATATATATTCAAACCTGGATATAAAAAAAGAACCTCTATTCTTTTCCGATTTGAGAAATTATTTACTTGAAAATCCACTGGTAGCCAAAATTAATTCGGATGTTTCAATAAAATGGAAAGATGACAAAATCCTGGCTGAAGAAATATTAATGGAAACGACCCTCGAATGATGATAAATATCGGTAGAAATGATATATAAACTATAAATTATCTGTAAGGAGATGTTTTTTATGAATAACTTTAAGATAGGGAAATACACCATAGGGAATAATCATCCATGTTTTATTATTGCAGAGGCAGGAAGCAATCATAACGGCAGTATAAAAAAAGCAAAGGAATTAGTAGATATAGCTGCAGATTCAGAAGCAAATGCAGTAAAGTTTCAAACTTTTACCGGAGACAAATTATATGCCAAAACGCATCCGGCACGTGAAATCATAAAGAAGTATGAATTTAAATTAGAGTGGCATAAAGAAATAAAAGAGTATTGTGATAAAAAAAGCATCTTGTTTATGACGACACCTTTTCAAAATGAAGCTGTTGATTTGTTGGAAGAATTAAATATAGAAGGATATAAGATTGCATCAGGAGACATGACCCATTACCCGTTATTAGATTATATCTCTGCTACGGGAAAGCCGATTATTCTTGCTACGGGAATGGCTTATATGGATGAAGTTAAGGAAGCGGTGCAAAGAATAAAAAAAGGTAAAACACAGGAAATAGCGGTGCTTCATTGTATTTCAAACTATCCGGCAAAAGATAATATAAATCTTAAAGCAATTGCTTCAATAAAAGAGGAATTGGGTGTGATAACAGGATTTTCAGACCATTCTATGGGGATAACCATACCTATTGCAGCGGTAGCTACAGGTGCCGATATTATAGAAAAACATTTCACTACATCCAGAACTCTGGAAGGTATGGATCATTTTTATGCCTTGGAGCCTCAAGAATTAAAGCTGATGGTGAAAGAAATACGAAAAGTCGAAGAAGCTATGGGTAATGGAGAGAAAGTACCGGCAAAAGACGAATACTCCGGAAGACATCATGGAAGAAGGGGAATCATCGCTGCATATGATCTAAAGAAGGATGAAGTGATAGAAGAAAAACATCTTGATTATGTAAGACCGGTGAGCGGAATAGAAAGCAAGTACTATAAAGAAGTTGTCGGTAAAAGAATGAATATAGATTGCAATAAAGATGAACCGATATACTGGGAATATTTGGAGCAAAAAGGAGAGTAGAGCATAATCGGTATTTTATTTTATCCGGAAATACATCCCAAGACAGGAACGGGTAATCTTATCCGTATGCATACCCTTTATAAATATTTTAAAAAGAAAGAAGAAAAGGACTTATTTTTTGCCTGTAATGAACAGGTTGCTGCTGAGCATATACTCAAATCTGTAAATGAAGATGTTAATCTTTTAACCCCGGAAGATACCGAGTATTTTGATACAGTATTATATGATCCAGGCATTATTAATTTAACTGTTGTTAATCATTTGAAGCAGAGAACCAAAAAGCTTATTGCTTTTGATTTTTTTCATTATGATACCGATGATGTTGATATTATTATCAATTTGTATTCTCATAACAAAGAAAACAGGAATCTTTTTAAGGGGAAGATATTTGAAGGCATTAAATATTTTATCCTGAAAGAATCTATCTGCAGCGGAAAAAATGAAATTTTTTCAGTCAATCCAAAACCTGAAATACTCATTTCTTTTGGCGGAGAAGACCCCAATTCCAACACTTTAAGAGTATTGCGGCAACTGGATAAAGATGTCGAAGGCAAAGTAATAATCGGGATGCTGAATAAGGATAAACAGAAAATTATTGATTTCAGCAGGACATTTTCCATAGAAATTTTTGAGCCGACTTCTCATATTGGAAACATGATGTATAAAAGCGATTTGATTATTTGTGGAGGAGGGGCAACTTTGCTGGAAGCAATATTCATAGGTAATCCTATAATTGCTGTGCCGCAGAATGATACTGAGAAAGACTTTATTGAATTTATCAGGTCTTATATCCCTCTCTATAGATTAAGTGATTTGGCTGAGCTTATTCTTAAAGCAAATCGGTATGACTTTAGAAAAAAAATATATGATGCTTATTCTCTTTTCATCGATGGAAAAGGATCGGAAAGAATACGTCAGATAGTAATGGGGAGAAATAAATGAAAAAGATACGGATATTCGCATACATCTGAAGATATTGTCGTTAAACCCGGAAAAGGGTCCGGAAGCATCGTAAAGATAAATTCAAGAAGTATTAGATGAAAGGTGAGTTTAATGAATAAATTTGAAGATTATGTGCTGTCGGATGTGTCGAAAGAGCATAAGAATATGATACTAAATTGGCGTAATGCCGAGCATGTACGTAAGAATATGTTTAATGAACATGTAATAACAAAGGAAGACCATGACAGATGGTTTGAAAACCTTGAAATGGATAAAAAAATCATCGGCAAAATTCTTTTATATAAAGGAGCACCCATAGGCTTTGTTAATTTTACCGATCTGGATTATAAAAACAATAAAGGCTATTGGGGGTTTTACATTGGAGAAAGAAAAACGCCTAAAGGTTCGGGAAAAGTGATGGCGTTATTGGCTCTGGATTATATTTTTGAAGAGTATAAACTGAAAAAATTATGCTCTCAAATCCTTGAATTCAATGAGATTAGTATTCGCTATCATTTAAAGATAGGCTTTTCAGAGGAAGGTAGACTCAAACAGCATATCTTTAAGAACAACAATTATTATGATGTGATTGAGATGGCATTGTTCCGAAAAGATTGGGCACATATCCGAAAAAAATTGTTAAAGGAGTTGAAAGGAAATAAGGATAAAAAAAAGACTGCATCTGAAAGCTGAGAGTTGATATAGCACAAGCTATTTATTAAATCTTGAGATTGATACGGGTCTGTGATATAACATTCATATATAGTATTTCCTGTTTTATCTTAAATTCCGGCATAAAAAGACCAGAAGGGGCAAGGGGCGGATCTTATGAAGAAGCATGGCAATGTCTTATTGATAATAAGTTTTTTTGTATTGCTGTATCTGTATCTGATATTTATACAGAAGACCGGCATAAACCCCGATTTATACGCTGGGCTTAATGGTTTGCATACCATAATGACGGAGCATGATAGATGGTTCTTGCAGGAGTACTCTTATGCGCTGACGGACCTGATAGTTTTCTGTATGCTTTTCGGTGTGCTTGCCACAGTGATTTTATATCAGCTGATTCTATGGATTCGAATAAAAGATAGTAAATATTTCTTTTCCTCGTTGTTTTTTTTGTTTTTGCTTATCCATCAAACTATTGCATCAGGGTTTGTTTCATTTTTTAATATAAAGGCGGATGGGCAACTTTATGAAAACATTGTTGTTTTAATGAACTTTTTGGCTCTGGCTTTCATTTCTTTTGCCTGCATATTTTTAAGCAATTCTGTTAGAGTATCAGCATATCATAAGGTCTTTCGTATTTTCCAATTTATGCATTTTATTAATATTATTTTATGGGTGACAAGCTCAGAGATAAATTGGGTCATCTCAGTAAATACCTGTTTGCTGCTCATAGCAGAATGGCTGATGGTATTAAGAGTGAGCATATTGTATATAGCGAAAGGAGATAAAGCTGCAAAGGTATTCTTCATTGCAATAATGGTTACGATGGTCGGATTTGTTACTGAAACTCTTTACAGAGAAGTTGTATCCCATGCTTTGCTAATTGCTTCTGCTGTAGCTTCTATTTTGATTACATATTCCTTTATGGAACAGTTATTTTTTATTCATGACAAAAACGTTAAATTTAAAAAGGTTGAAAAATCTTTGACTGAACTAAGTCTCACAGACGATTTGTCGCAATTATACAACAGGAGATTTTTTACCGAGAAGATAAAATATGAGGTTGAGAAGGCACAGCGAGAGAATAAGCCCCTTTCTCTTTTATTATTGGATATCGACCACTTTAAAAATTATAATGATGCTTATGGGCACCTGGAAGGGGATAAGGCCATTACGAAAATCGGAAAGATAATTAAAGAAAACATAAGAGATAGCGACTATGCCTGCCGGGTTGGAGGAGAGGAGTTTGCCATCATTCTCACAGGAACCAATAAGTATGCGGCAGAAAAATATGTGGCAGAGCGCTTGCGTTTGAGTTTGTCCAGGCAGGTTTTTATGATGACGCGAAGCAGAAAAGTATTTCTTACCGTAAGTATTGGTATCGGACAGCTCCAAAAGGAGGAGAATGCAGATGACCTGATAGACCATGCTGACAAAGCAGTGTATAAGGCTAAAGAATTAGGGCGAAACCGAACTGTTTTGTATGATGAAAACCTCAAATAATTTTTTTTTTAAGTAAAGGTGAAATAAAATCTCTGCCTTAAATCTTAAAAACTTCAAAAAAGTTTAAAGATAAAAGTCGTGGTTTTCAATGGTCTTGTAAAATTTTCGGTTGGATATGATCCAGTCATAAACAGAGGTCCTGGGATTTAAAAAGAATAAGCTTTCACCAATATTGTTTTTCCCTTCCAGTGCTTCCTTTGAAGCTTGGAGACTTTCCTCCGAGGGGTTGTTATAGATAGTACCATTTTTCACCGGGGTAAATTGATAATAGCCATTGGCTTTTTGGAAAATAACGTCTTTGATTGTGATTGGAAAATCTGGGCTGTTTTTTCGGTTAAGGACCACATTGGCAACTGCTAATTTCCCTTCGTAAGGTTCATCAGGGGCTTCGGATTCTACAATCCTTGACAACCAGTACAAGTCTTCTTCGGTATAATTTTCAATTGATGGAGTTGATATTTCTGCTGCGTTAAGTTTATTTGAATTTGTTGTGATGCTTATTTGATATTTTTCTTTATTCCATTCAACGGTGCAGTTCAAAGTTTCCGCAACAAAACGGATAGGCAAGAATGTCCTGTTTTCCAGTATATTGACGGGTGCATCCAATTCAATTTTTTTACCGTTTAATTCAACGATCTGAGAACCATAAGGAAGGTTTAATATCATATCATCATCTTTTATAATGGCAGTTTTTGATTCGTTATCCCAAGAGATTCCTTTTATGCCTAAAGCCTCTGCAATAAAGCGTACGGGTACGTGCGTACGGCCATTTTCAAGATAAGGGTTGGAATCCGGAGTGACCCTTTTCCCGTCTATATCAATGGTGATTGTTCTATGTAAAGGACGAATTCTAATAAGAGATCCTACTAATAAAGTGTCATTTGAAGCATTATTTATAGATTTGAGTTCGTCTATATGCTTGTTATATTCCTGTGCGATTTTCCAATATGTATCTTTTAATCTGACAGTGTGCATCTCATAAGAATCTGCATATCCGATTAAACTTGTAAAGCTCCAGAATAATCCTGTAAGAAGAATTATTTTCACTTTCTTCATTTGATAACCTCCAAAGTATGTAAAAGAATTAAGTATAAGTGTAAGTAAAATCAGCTTATTGATTTTAAGGACAGCCCTTGAGACTTTTCAATAACTCCTGATATAATTTTACCTTAAATCATCCTTTGGTTGGGGAAGTAATGATTTCCATATCAGGCAGGCGCTGGGATGGAAATCAGTTAACCGAACCTGAAAAACATAAGATATAAAGGAAATAGCAAGACAGTTAAGGCCACTATAAATATCATAAATCCGCCTGATTTATTTTCATTTTGCCATGTCCAGATACCATAGCTTGTAGTGTGGACAGAAATTCCAACGATAATGATAAGTATTATTATATTTAAGAAATTGTCCATCAGTCCATCACATCTCCTTCGGAGCTTTTAGCAGGGGCAGTTTTAACCATAAGACCGGGTCTGCGTATTTTTAATTCGACTTCCACGTCAAATTTGGATTGGGCATATTTTTTAAGCCAATGAACTTTCTCCCATTCTTCCCATAAAAGGTATTTCATTTTCACTTCTCTTCCGAAACCGCATAAGTCGGCATGAATAGGACGAGTTTTTTCCAAAAATTGCAGAATTCCCTTTTCAAGAAAGTCTTCGGTAGTTTTTTCGAGTGTGTGAATATTTTCATTATCCTCATAATTGATACCGCTTTGAATGGACAAGATATCTGCTTCAAGTCTTGCTTTTACGCTGTTTACAGGGGCATTGTTAACCATTTCAACATGATGGGAAGGTTTTCTGGATTGTTTTACATTTAA
>CAZKKX010000055.1:0-14107 GCA_964553505.1 uncultured Eubacteriales bacterium
TATTTTGGTGCTTATGTTTAAACTTTTTGAGGACATTTTCTAAAACAGTTGACAGCGAGCATTAAATCTTAAAAGAAGGACATCAAAATGAATTAAACCCCACTTCGATGCCCCAATCTTAATCAGCAATCGTTAATATTTCCTATTATTAATATTTTCCAAAATCATCATCATCAATCACTTGTTTTGAAACTGCTTCTTCCGAATCCTCCATATCTTTTTTTTCCGTAAGCTTTATTACTTCTTTGTCTTTTTCTGCGCCGGAATCCTTTAGCTTGAAAGCTTGTATCATGTTCTTAAGCATCTGAGCCTGACCGGTCATTTCTTCACTGGCGGATGCACTTTCTTCTGCCGTGGCAGTATAGGTTTGAGTTACTCCCGATATTTGTTCGATTCCTTTATTTACTTCATCAATGGCTTCCGCCTGATGATTAGACGCATCTGCAATGAGACTCACAATTTTTTCCGAATTCTCTACACCCTCAACAATCTTATCCAATGCATCCGCA
This sequence comes from uncultured Eubacteriales bacterium, assembly GCA_964553505.1. Lineage (GTDB taxonomy): Bacteria > Bacillota > Clostridia > Peptostreptococcales > JAAYPU01 > JAENZQ01. Next base: position 510 of record CAZKKX010000055.1, read on the forward strand.
GTTTCTACCGCCATAGTATATCCTTCTTCTATTTTTGAAATAGAACTGTCAATTAGGTCCGTAGTCTCTTGCGCAGCTTGTGCACTTCTTGCTGCCAAATTTCTAACTTCTTCCGCAACCACAGCAAAGCCTTTCCCATGTTCTCCTGCTCTTGCAGCCTCTACAGCCGCATTAAGCGCCAATATATTTGTCTGGAAAGCAATTTCATCAATCACTTTAATAATATTAGAAATATTTTTAGATGATTCTTTTATCTCATTCATGGCATCCAACATTTGACGCATTTGTTCATTGCCCTTCTGTGCATCAGATTTGGCCTGAATTGAAAGGTCGTTGGCTTTATTTGCATTACCTGCATTATCTTTCGTCTGATCTGCAATCTCCGTAACCGTTGCACCAATCTGTTCAACAGAACTGGCCTGTTGAGATGCTCCCTGAGAAAGAGACTGGCTTGCACTTGAAACTTGTTCCGAGCCGGTTTCAACCTGTTCGGCAGCTGCCCTTATCTCTGTTAATATGTAATTTAACTGTTCAGTAATATGATTAATGGCATCTTTTAATTTTATAAAATCGCCTTCGTATTCATCGCCTGTATCATCAATCTCTATTGTAATATTTTTATTTGCTATTTCTCCTAGTGCATAAGATACCTCACTTACATATTCATCCAATATCCTGCCCATATCGTTTAATACGGTTTTTATTTCTTCATAATCTCCTTGGTAGTCTCCTGTAACTTTTGCTCTTAACTGACCTGCCCTTATTTCCTTAAGAACTGTCAGAGATTCTTGAATAGGTTCTACAATAGCATCAAGTATCTTATTTACTCCTTCCACCACATCATAATGATTTCCGTGAAGTTGTGAAAGATCCGCTCTATGAGATAAATTACCTCTAACTGCCTCATCTGTTAACTTTTGTACTTCACCAATCATACAGCCTAAAGATTTTCTCAGTGTTATGAGGTTGCTGATAACAGCTTTAAACTCACCATTATAATTTGAAGCATTTAAGTCAGGCAATTTATCTCCACGACTCATTTTTTCAATATAATCTATTGCCGTACGCAAAGGTTCAATAACCGCCGTCATTGTATTGTTCATGCCTTGAACAATTTCATGAAACCCACCTTTGAATTTATCAGCATTCCCCCGGACAGAAAGGTCCCCTTCTATGGCAGCATCTGTCATAATCTTGGATTCCTTTTCTAATTCCTTCAAAGTCTCTACGACTTTTTTCATGCTGAGTGATAATACATCTTTTTCAGATCTGGGAACGATCTCAACCGATAAGTCGCCTTCTGCTACCTTTTGAGCATTCTTTGATTGAATTTCAGTATTTTCTACCATATGTTTAAATGCATCCATAAGTTGTCCAATTTCATCATTTGCTTTCTGTGCAATTTTTACGTCAATATCTCCCGAAGCTAACTTATTGGACGCATTCATTAAGACTTTTAAAGGCGTTACAATTGTTCTTCTAATAAGCATCAACGCTATAAGAAACAAAATTATACTGGACACCATAACAAAAACAACTACTAAAGGGATGTATGCTTTTGCTTCGGCCAACACTTCATTTGCACTTGTATCCACCCCCACAACTCCGACTATTTTTCCCTGAGAGTCCATTACTGGTGAGAAAGCAGAAATCAGGTATCCGAAATCTTCTCCGTTATAATAAATATCAGAGGTTGTTCCTTCTCCTGTTTCGAGGGTTATCAAGGGTTCTTCGCCATAATCCTCTTTCAGTTGCAAATCTCCAAGCTCACTGATTCCCTCAGTTTGTCCAGGCAATATTCCGTCAATAATATATTTAAAATTGTCAGCATCTTCTTCTACCATGGTATATACATAAGCAAATCCTGTTTTTTCCTTGATTCTACTTAACAAACCCTGAGCAGAATAAAAATAATCATTTTTTGAATTGGAGACATCAATTTTTGCAAACTCATCTCCATCAATGGTAGCCGCAACAGACTCCGCAACACTTAAAGCTTTATCACCTGCCAACTTAATTAAATTATCCTTGTAATTTAAATAACTGAACGCTCCAATAATAGATGCGCTTAGTAATAACATAATAAAGACCATTATAGAAAACTTAAATCCTATTGACAAAAAATTTGTTCTCTTTTCCATTGCTCCCCTCCATTAAAAAGTATTTACTATCTAATTTTACCATGTTTCTACAAAAATTGTATCCGATTTCTCATTTTTTTACAATTATCCTGCCTTTATTCAATAAAAAATGACAAATCGCCGATATTATAAAAAAAATTGTCATATCATATAATAATATTATTAAAACACTATTGACCTGAACAAAAATACCTCCTATAATAAAGTTGTGATTTACATTTCTCTCCCTTATTTTTATCTCATCAGGGGGACACATGTTCCCCTGATGAATGTTTTAAATGGGGTGAACCTAATAAAAGAAAATCACTATCGTCTATAGAAGAAAAATGAGAGGTGAGCAAGAATGAAAAGAACATTAGTCTTTATGTTTATTAACCCTGCAGCCAGTTACAAAACTACAAAAGGAACGGTGGAAACAGAAAATGCAATTATTATGACTGTGGGTGTCAAGAATTATGAAGAAGCCTGTATCTCAGCTAAAGAGCTCGTTTCCAACGGAATTAAAGCCATTCAGCTTTGCGGCGGTTTTGGGAATATTGGCGTTGCCAAAGTAACAGAAGCAGTAGACGGAAAAATCCCTGTAGGTGTCGTAAGATACGATAATCATCCCGGCTTCGACGGAGAAAGCGGCGATAAACGGTTTTTGTAAATATTTATTTCTTTTAAAAGACATCAAAGATAAAATACATACAAATTGTTAGGTCTTTGATGTCTTTATGTATCATCTCTTTGCTTTTACCAGTCTCTTTTGTTACCCCCCCTGCTTAAACAATACCCGTGATTTCTCCAAATTAATAATGATAGCGAGATTTTTTGGATTACTTGTTTCATTAATTAATATGTAGTAAAATTAAGTATTAAATTAAAATCCGATTTATGATTTATGAATCGATAAATGATCAAGCCTGTCTAAAGGCTCCAGATATAAGGAGGAATAAAAGAATGAAAAGCAATCGTATTAAGCAAGGTCCTGTTGGTGCACCTGTTCGTTCGTTATTTTACGGAATGGGCTATACGAGAGAGGAAATTGACAAGCCTCTTATAGGAATAGTTAATGCTCAGAATGAAATAATTCCTGGGCATCTACATTTGGACAGATTAGCCGAAGCTGCAAAAAAAGGTGTATTGATGTCAGGTGGCACGCCTTTGGAATTTCCTGCTATTGGTATTTGCGACGGTATTGCAATGGGCCATGAAGGCATGAAATTCCCTCTTGCAAGCCGAGAACTTATTGCAGATTCCATAGAAGCAATGGTTTTAGGTCATGCCTTAGACGGTCTGGTTCTCATCCCAAATTGTGATAAAATAGTTCCCGGAATGCTAATGGCAGCCGCTCGAATAAATGTACCTTCCGTAGTCGTGAGCGGTGGTCCTATGAGAGCCGGCTATCAAAATGGAGAAGCTTTAGATTTTACAAGTATTATCGAAAGAGTCGGGACTTATAAAGACGGAAACATAACTGAGGAAGATCTGGAATATACCGCAATGAGAGCATGCCCCGGGTGCGGATCTTGTTCAGGGCTTTTCACAGCAAACAGCATGAACTGCCTTACCGAAGTATTAGGAATGGGTCTCCCTTTTAACGGAACGGCTCTATCCGATACAGGCGAAAGGATTCGCTTAGGAAAAATAGCAGGAATACAAGTCATGAAGCTTATTGAAAGAGATATCAAACCCAGAGATATATTGACTTTGGATGCTTTTAAAAACGCTATTACCGTCGACATGGCAATGGCCGGTTCCACTAATACTGTTCTCCATCTTCCGGCAATTGCACATGAAGCCGAGATAGCTCTTGAGTTATCATTATTTGATGAAATAAGCGAAAAAACCCCTTATCTTACGAAACTAAGCCCCAGCGGAACCCATCATATGGAAGACCTTCACCGTGCCGGCGGAATCCCGGCACTGATGAATGAGCTGACGAAGAAAAACCTTATTGCAACAAATTGCATCACCGTTACCGGACAAACCATAGGAGAAAATATTTCAGATGCTTCTGTCCATGACCGAAATATCATAAAGGCTCTCGACTCTCCATACAGAAATCGTGGCGGTCTGGCTATTCTAAGAGGAAACCTCTGTCCTGACGGTTCTGTGGTGAAAGAATCTGCTGTTGCAGAAGAAATGCTGGCACATACAGGTCCTGCTGTGGTCTTTGACTCGGAAGAAGAAGCAATCGCAGCCATTTTTGATAAAAAAATTAAAAAAGGTGACGTAGTTGTTATCAGATATGAAGGTCCAAAAGGCGGACCGGGTATGCGTGAAATGCTTTCTCCTACATCAGCTATTGTGGGTATGGGGCTGGACAAGGATGTTGCTTTGATTACTGACGGAAGATTTTCCGGAGCTTCTCGTGGTGCTGCTATCGGACATGTTTCACCCGAAGCCATGGAAGGCGGATTGATTGGCTTAATCAAAACAGGAGACACCATTGAAATCGATATCCCCAACCGACAATTAAATGTTGCATTATCAGAGGAAGAAATAGATAAAAGAAAAAGCAAATATATCAAACCGGAACCCAAGGTCAAAAAAGGATATCTTGCAAGATACTCTAAGTTTGTTACTTCAGCCAATACAGGTGCTGTTCTTAAAGCAAATGACTGATTTGTAGTAAAGATATAAAAGATGAGTTTTGAAATAACAAAATTCATCTTTTATTAACAATTTCAGCAATTTTTTTTAAAAAAATGTATTTCTAAATAAAGATATTATATTATTAACTTTAAGACAAATACTATAAAACCATTTGTTTTCATGTGTCCACCTTCAATGTCAATCTCAATAATGAGAATTTGTCACATATGTAAGTGAAAAGGTTTTCATGTATATTGTATACATAATTTTTGATGCCTTGACACTGACATTTTTATGTGATATTTTACGTACTGTAAAGGTTTTCATAAATATAATATGGATAAAGGAGAGATTTTAAATGTCAACAATTATTCAGAAGTACATGGAAGATGTAAAGAAAAGAAATCCCGGTGAAGTAGAATTTCACCAAGCCGTTGAAGAAGTATTAGAATCATTAACACCTGTTTTGGAAAAAAATCCCGAATACATAGAAGCAGGAATAATTGACCGTCTTCTTGAGCCTGAAAAGCAATATATGTTCCGAGTTCCTTGGGTAGATGATAATGGAAAAGTACAAGTTAACAGAGGATTCAGAGTACAGTTTAACAGCGCTATAGGACCTTATAAAGGCGGAATCCGTTTCCATCCGTCTGTTTATCTTGGAATTATTAAATTCCTCGGATTTGAACAAATTTTCAAGAATGCTCTTACAACACTACCTATCGGCGGTGGAAAAGGCGGATCCGATTTTGATCCTAAGGGCAAATCCGATGCCGAAGTAATGAGATTCTGCCAAAGCTTTATGACTGAACTTCAAAAATATATCGGTCCTAACACGGATGTTCCAGCAGGAGACATGGGTGTAGGCGGAAGAGAAATTGGGTTTATGTTTGGTCAGTACAGAAGAATACGAGACACCTTTGAAGGTGTTCTTACAGGAAAAGGCATTGGCTGGGGCGGTTCTTTAGCAAGAACTCAGGCTACCGGATTTGGTCTCATTTACTTTACAAGAGAAATGCTTAAAGCCAACGGTGAATCATTTGAAGGTAAGAGAGTTGTAATTTCAGGTTCGGGCAACGTTGCCACTTATGCATGTCAGAAAGCACAGTATTATGGTGCAAAAGTAGTTGCTGTTTCCGATTCAAACGGATACGTTTTGGATGAAGAAGGAATCAACGTTGAAACAGTTCAAAAAATCAAAGAAGTAGAAAGAAAAAGAATTAAAGAATATGTTAAGTATCATCCAAATGCAAAATATGTTGATGGCGGAAAAGTTTGGGATATTCCTTGTGATGTAGCACTTCCTTGTTCAACTCAGAATGATATTGATGTAGATACAGCTCAAACTTTAATTGATAATGGAGTTATTGCAGTCGGTGAAGGTGCTAACATGCCATGTACAAATGATGCTATCAAACTGTTCCTTGCAAACAAAGTTCTTGTTGGTCCTGCAAAAGCTGCAAATGCAGGCGGTGTTGCAACATCAGCACTTGAAATGTCACAAAACAGCATGAGACTTGAATGGTCTTTCGAAGAAGTTGATGCTAAGCTGGATGAAATTATGACTAAAATTTTCAATGCTTGTAATGAAGCTTCGAAAGAATTCGGCATAGAAGGCAACTATGTAGCCGGAGCTAATATAGCCGGTTTCAAAAAAGTTGCGAAAGCTATGATGGCACAGGGTGTTATCTAAATAACACCGATCATATAAATGTTATCTGAGGCAGCCCTGAAGGGCTGCCTCAGACTGTTGAAAATCTCCGAATTTCTGCGTTGCTGCTTTCAAGCGAACATGCTCACTTATTTATTATCCCTTATCAAAATTGCTTTCTCTGCTTCAAGCAAATAGAGATACACTTCATCTATTTTAATGCCCTTTATAGTTTGAAGAGCTTCTTTGTATAAATTCAGCTGAATCGAATATTTATGCACAATTCTATCAATATAGCCGGAACCCATTTCCCAAGATATAAAGTCATTTTTATAATCTAACAAAATATATTGGCTGCCTTCACGAAAATAACAGTCTATTGTACCTTGCACAATAAGCTTTTCATCATCATTAACGTCTTTTATAACACTTCTTGCCGGTTTTAAAATATTGAACGGTACTTCGCGAAAGACACAATCAGATTTTTTCATCCTCAGTCCAATTTCAGATTGGAAAAAACTCAGAATTTTTCGAGTTTTAATGGTGCCGGCTTCTTCATTAGTCAGCAGCTCCGAGGTTATCATTTCTTCTATCTGACAATTTATTTCTTCTATACTGCCGGTTCTGTAAATGTCAATATGCTGCATTACCAAGTGCATAATCGTACCTTTTTCCATTGCAGAAAAGGAATCAGCCTTGTCAATAAATGAAGGTTTTTTTGCAAGCTTCGGTATATCTATTTCATCACATTTCATGTTATCAATGGTTAATCTTCGAATTTCCGTAACTGAAAGTTTTGATGGAATTCGAGATGCAGTGATGAAGTTGTATTGCCACTCCAGTTGATGAGCTATCGAAGTATTTTCAGCTTTACTAACGGCAAAACCTGTTTTAAAACTCGTTTTTATCTCTTCCTTTTTCCGGTTCTGTTCTTTCGTCATTATGTCCAAATCTCTTTTAGTCTTCTTTTCAATGATCCATCGAGATCCGTCATCACAACAATCATCGTCTTCTGCTATCTGATACTTAAGCACGTCATTTAATTGATCAACACATTCTTTCTGCCTTTTTAATACAGGAACCAGCCAATCCAGGTAGCAAGATGCGTCTTGAATATGATAATGGTCATAAATCTTCCATTTTTCTTTTGCTTTATCCAAGTCAGAAACAGTTCCTAATAAGAGCAGTCGATCTTGGGCTCTTGTAAAAGCCACATACAAGATTCTCATTTCCTCTGCAATCAACTCTCTATCCTGTTGTTTTCGAATAAGCTTCTGATTAAGAGTTGACGAATATACCCCTAAATCAGTATCAACCAACCGCATGCCTATCCCGATATCCTTATGAAAAGAAACTTTTGAAATCGAAGGTCTTTTGTTCATTTCCTTGCCCATTCCTCCGACTATTACCAACGGAAACTCTAATCCTTTGCTTTTATGTATACTCATGATACGAACAACATCATCATTTTCTCCTATCACTTTTGCCGTATTAATACCCGTTCCGGTTTTTTTAACCTGATCCATGAAATTCAGAAAATCGAAAAGTCCTCCCATAGTAGTATTTCGAAACTGCCTGGCTTTCTCAATAAGAATTTTTAAATTCGCTTGCCGCTGTTTCCCTCCCGGCAAAGCGCTGATATAAGATTGATACCCCGTTTCCTGAAGGAGTGTCCACAAAAAATCGTCTACTTGTAAATAAGTGCTTTTTTTCTTCCAGTAACTTAATTTGTACAAAAACAAGCGACATTTGTCTGCCAAATCATCATCATTATTAATTGCATACTGTTCAAAAGCATAATAGAATTTATCTTTTGAATACAGCCTGATTTTTATAATTTCATCTGTATTAAACCCGCCGATGGGAGATCTCAAAACGCTCAATAATGGAATATCCTGCTTTTTATTATCGATTATAGCAATCATATTTAAAAAAATGCTAATTTCTATTGTTTCAAAATATCCTTCTCCTGCATCCATATACACAGGAATATTTTCCTGCAAAAGAGTTTCATAGTAGATATTCATCCATCCCTTTACCGTTCTGAGTAGAATTACAATATCCTTATATGTCAACTTCCTTTCAATTTCTCTTTTACAATCATATATCAATGTACCTTTATACTGCTTTATCTTTCTGGCAGCTACATATGCCTCAATCTCTATTTTTTTCATATCTTTGATTGTATCGTCAATATCTCCGCCTTCTGGGTCCTTGTATTCGATAAGGTTCAGCTCAACCGGATAATCATAGTTGGAACAGTATTTGAGTCCTTTATACAAATAGGCGGATTCATCATATTCAATCTCAGCCGTATCCTGATTCATTAAGCTTTTAAAAACAAAATTTGTTCCGTCAATGATATGGGTTTTGCTTCTAAAGTTCAAATTTAAATCAATTTTTAAATTTTTATCCCCTGAATGCATCTTATAAGCTTTATACCTTCCTAAAAAAATAGAAGGGTCTGCAAGCCTAAATCTATAAATACTTTGTTTCACATCACCTACCATAAATACATTATTCTCTCGTTTAATGCTGCTAATCAGCGTTTCCTGAACAATGTTACTATCTTGATACTCATCCACAAATATATAATTAAATTTTTTCCTGTATCCTTGAGCTACGGATTCAAACTGCAGAATTTTAATGGCAAAGTGCTCCAAATCATTAAAATCCAATAAGTTTTTTTCCCTTTTTTTAAAAGAAAATATTCGTTCAAATTCTGTAACCAGATAAAATAGTGTTTCGGCATATGGTTGGAACTCTTTGAGCTCCTCAACATAAGCCTCTATGGATTTATAAAAATAATTTTCTTTTAATTGAGTAATTATATCCTTTGCTCTATTTCTCAGTTTTCTTACACTGTCTTTTAAAAAACTATCTCCTTCCTCTTTCTTTTGAGCAGCAAGCTTTGAAAATTCTAAAACATCCAATGCTTCCTTCAAACTATTAACATCATCATTTAACGTTTTTTTAAACAGACCTATTTTATGTAAATCATCTTTCAATGTAAAAACATAGGAAGATGGACCATCTTTATTTTCAGAAAGCCTCAATGCTTTTTGCAGTAAATGCTCCGCCTTTTTGACTTCCCAATTTACCTCTTGGAGTATTCTACAGTAAAGATCACTTTTTGTAAATTCTTCCGGAGTCATATTCAACTCCTGTACCTTTTGATTCAGCCATTCGAAAGGATTGGGAGTACTTTGTATAAAGTTGAAAGTATGCATTATAATACTTTTTATGTCTTCTTCATTTTTCACCGAAGCATAGCAATCAACAAATTTCTTAAATGCATCTCCTTTTTCCTCGAATTCTCTGTCTAACAGCTGTTCTAATGCTTCTTCCTGCAAAATGTACCTCTGGGCATCATCGCATATCTTAAAATCCGGTTCTAATTCAATTAAATAAAAATATTCTCTTATAATTTCAATACAGAAAGAATGAAACGTGCTTATATTTGCACGACCCGTTTTATTTAGCTGCTCCCTCAAAAACCGATCCTTCCCATTGGTTTTTTCCAATTCTTCCGAAATGGCATTTCCGATTCTCTCCTTCATTTCTGCAGCTGCTGCGTTTGTAAAGGTCACAATAAGCATTTTGTCAATATCTATATGATCTTTTATTATTAGCTGCTTGATACGTTCCACCAAAACAGCCGTTTTTCCGGAACCTGCTGCCGCCGAAACTAAGATGTTTTTCCCTCTTTCCTCAATAGCTTGGTTCTGGCTGTTTGTCCACTTCATATATATCCCCCAATTTTTTGAATATCATCATTATCCGACGGACAATTAATAAAAGTACTTTGATTAAATAAAGTATATCATGTAAATATAAAATTCGCCTAAATTAAATATGTTCTTTTATTTCCGTATCATATTATACCATAAGGTAAAGGGCATGTTTTATAAGTTTGAGTGTAAGTAAAATAGATTTGCATTTTTAAAGGTATTGTGATATGTTTTTCCTGCAATCATCATTTTAAAAGGGAGATTCACATGAAAAAACCTACTATTTTATTAATCCTTGATGGTTTTGGATACAGCCCAAACAAGATCGGAAATGCAATTTTTTCAGCAAATACTCCTAATATAGATGGATTATTGGCTCAGTACCCAAACGCCTTAATTGGTTCAAGCGGCTTAGACGTCGGGCTTCCTAATGGTCAAATGGGCAATTCCGAAGTAGGTCACTTAAACATAGGAGCCGGGAGAATTGTCTATCAGGATTTTACACGTATTTCAAAGTCAATCAATGAAAAAACATTCTTCAATAATGCCGCTTTTCTCAAAGCTATTGAAAACGCTAAAAAGCACAATACTGCGCTGCATTTATTCGGATTGCTTTCCGATGGAGGCGTACACAGTCATATCCAACATTTATATGCACTTTTAGACCTGCTAAAATCAAATGAACTTTATAAAGTCTTTTTACATATTTTTTTGGACGGCAGAGACGTTCCTCCCAAAAGTGCTCTTGACTATATTAAGAACTTGAAAACGTACATGAAAAACAAGAAAATAGGAGAAATCGCTACTATCTCAGGCCGTTATTATGCGATGGATCGAGATAAACGCTGGGATCGGGTAGAAGCTGCTTATAATGCAATGGTTTTTGGAAAAGGTTATAAAGCGTCAAGTGCGGAAGAAGCCATAATAAACGCCTATGAGAGAGGCGAGACAGATGAGTTTGTTAAGCCGACAGTTATCATAAAAAACCAAAAAGCCGTTAAAATGATTGCTGAAAACGATTCAATTATTATGTTTAATTTTCGTCCTGATCGGGCACGAGAAATCACGCGTTCTTTTACTGACAAACTTTTTAACGAATTCAAGAGAAGGCAAGGTCATTTTCCTGTATTTTACGTCTGTATGACTCAGTACGATGCAACCATGCCCAATGTTTCCCTCGCCTATCCGCCTCAGAAACTTAAAAATACTTTAGGTGAATATGTTGCAGGTTTGGGATTAAAACAATTGAGAATTGCAGAAACAGAGAAATATGCACATGTCACTTTCTTCCTTAACGGTGGAATAGAAGAACCCAATAAAAATGAAGACCGAATTCTCATCCCTTCACCAAAAGTAGCAACTTATGATTTAAAACCCGAAATGAGTGCTTTTGAAGTGACTGACAAAGTAATTGAAGTAATTCGAAAAAATCAATATGATCTAATCATTTTGAATTATGCCAATGCAGATATGGTCGGGCATACGGGAATCATGAAAGCTGCTGTTCAAGCAGTTGAAACAGTTGATAAATGTATCGGTCGTATCGTAGAAGCAGTAAGAAATAGAGACGGCGATTTGATTATTACCGCCGATCACGGCAACGCCGACTTGATGAAGGATAAATACGGGAATCCGGTTACTGCTCATTCTCTTAATAAAGTGCCTTTTATATTGGTTTCAAATGAATCCTATCCATTATCAAACGGCATTTTAGCGGATATTGCTCCCACCCTCCTTGATGTAATGGGGCTGGAAATTCCTGAAGAAATGACCGGCAGATCACTGCTTCAGAAAAAACCTGCCCTTGCCAAGGTTTAAGATTGAAGATTTATGATAGGGACAAGCCCTGAATTCATCAATGCTCCATACTCTATACTCTATAAACTATTTTTGGCATTATCAATAAGCTCATCTATGCTTCTATCGAAATCAAGGTATTTTTCTTCATTATCATAAGGAATTATAAATTGTATCTCAGAAAGAAGCTTTATATAGTTACCGACAGCCTCAGCAGAAATTGTATCATTATGCTCCTCAATAAATTTATTATAACTGTCTAATACTTCCTCTTTGACTTTATTTGTTTCCCATTCTACTGTCGGTGTGTTATTCAATCCAAGCATATACATCCAAAGATACCTGGTATATCTGTACAATACCTCTCCTTTCGCAACTGAACCCGAATGCTCGGACAGGAATTTCTCCGCAGCTAAAACCCTGTCTCCAAGTTCATCCCATGATATAACAAGCGCAGCGTCTTTTGCGCTCAATTGGTCCGATTCTATTGCACACAGTTCAAAATAGTCAGAAATATCTTCAGAAATATATTCATTGTATTTTGCCATCCATCGATAATCTACAATAGGATTAAGCATTCCCTCCATCGCTACAAGCTTATATCCGGAATCTATTAGGTCATAATAGAACTCTTTGACATCAGTCTCTTTGATTTTTTCTTCATCTATCCCCTCCGAATAGTCATAATAAACGTTTAATCTTTCCATATTATCCCACATTTTTGTATCATAATTAAAAAATTCGCTCAAGTATTGGGATAATTCAAATATCATTACACTTGCTGTTTCAGTATCTAAGTCTATTACTATTTCGTCTGCATAATCAACGACACTTTTAGGAAAATCAGCCTCTGCTACTAATGTCCTGAATTCCTCCAAAATTTGCTCATTATCAGCTTTTTCATCAAACATATTCTCTTCTTCCGTGACAGGTGGGTCGTCATTTGCGGTACAACCAACCAAAATTCCGGTTACAGATAATACGGTAATCAGCAAAAATATCATTATTTTTTTCATGTTATGGTCTCCTCTCAAATAAGTAACTTTAAACTTTTAGACACTTCATAGCATCGATTTGTTCCTTTTCTATTTATTTTTCTATACCAATTCTTGCCTGTACACCTTTCTCATAATAGTGCTTTATTCCTTTCATATCTGTTACCAAATCGGCAAATTCAATTAACTCTTTCGGTGCATTGCGTCCGGTCAATACTACTTCTACATGCTCTTTGCGTTGCTTTAAAATATCAATAACCTCATAAACATCAAACAATTTATAATAAAGGGCAATATTGATTTCATCCAAAATAACAATATCATATTTTCCTTCTCGTAAGATGTTTTTTATCTCTGTTAGTCCTTCTCTTGCAATTTTTTTATCTTCATTTGTTGGATCCTTAATGATAAAACAATCCCTGCCGTATTGACAAATTTTAAGATTTCGTAATAGATCTCCTGCTTTTAATTCGCTATACTCCATACCTTTAACGAATTGAGCAAAATAAACTTTTTTATCAGCGCATACGGCCCTCAGAGCAAGCCCTAACGCAGCCGTAGTCTTTCCTTTTCCGGTGCCGGTATAAACATGCACATATCCTTTTTCCATACTTCCCTCCAAAGATTAATTAAGATTTAATCCTTTCTCACACATACCATGATAATCTGACACGTAAGTTAATAGATCGTTTTATAGATTATG
>CAZKKX010000056.1:0-6136 GCA_964553505.1 uncultured Eubacteriales bacterium
GTAGGAAGCCTGGATCAAAAAGTAGAAAATATGGATCAAAGGTTAGAAAACGTTGAAGAAAAAGTTGACAGAATAGATCAATCGGTTATAAGAATTGAAGATGTACATGGAAAGAAATTACAGGCATTATTTGATGGATATGTACAAAATACGGATAAGCTTGATAGAATAGAAAAAGAAGTTACAAGACAGGAAGAAATTATTTTAAGAAAAGTAAAATAAGTGTTGAGAGTGAAATAATAGATTTTGCTCTTTTTTTATGCTTGGAGTTGCGAGAATGAGGTTGGAGTTATGGAGTTGATAGAGATGCAGCAAATTACAACGACGGGAGGAAATGAATCGACCATGGATTTTCGATCTTTTGAAGAAACTGACTTGTTGATGTGCGCTGAGATATCAGCCAAAGCATGGTCGGCAGTGTTGAATATAATAAATCAAGAAGATGCAGTGAAATTTATGCAATCATATATTGAGTATTGTTTGATGATGTCCGATTATACGCAAGTATGCTTAGATGGCAATAAAGTGATCGGTTTATTATTTGGTTCTGAAGGTAAGGACAGTAAAAGAAAACTAAGCAAAGAAGAACAATTAAAAAAGAGACAATTATTGTGGAAGATAGCAACCGGTGAATATGGAAAGGTTAATAATAGGATGCGCTTTTTGACCGCTTTCATTATTTCAGAAATCAAGGTCAAATTTTACTGTTTAAAATTTGACTCTGAAGTAGTGCTGTTTATTGTAGACAAAGAATATCAGGGGCGAGGAATCGGCCGGAAGCTTTTATCCGATTTTTTGAATTATTCCAGAGACAATGGATCTAAAACAATTTTTCTATATACTGATATAGAAAGCAACTGGCGGTTTTATGAGATGTTCGGTTTTGAAAAGATCAGAGAATTTCATGATAATGGTCTATCGGTCATGACGGGAAAAAAGACAATGAGTTTTATATACAGATACAAGTTATAAGTAATTGTAGATTATACACATCTCAACCATATTAAACTGAAAGAACATATCAATAGGGTAGGAAGAATCATTTTGATATAGCATTCATAAATAAGGGTCTAATATGATATTTTAAGAAACACAGATTTTAAACAAAGTCTGTGTTTTATTAGTATAGAGGATGTAATGAAAAGTTAATTATTAAAAACAGGAATTTCTGATATAATGTAGAAGATAACTGACAATAAATTTACATTAAAATAGAAATGGTGATTTTTATGAAAAGACAAAAAAAAGACGGAACATTTCTAAAGATATTTGAATGTTTACTATATATTGTGTTAGTAAATCTGAGCTATTACGGTGCATTGGTATTGAATATAACAAGCCAATATGATGCGCGAAATTTCCAGGCTTATTATAATTCCGCAATACTAATATCTATTATTTCATTAGTGGTGCTTTTATTAAACGGAACTCTTAATACTGCGGATAAATCATGGACGGAAAATATCATAATTATGAGTATTTCTGCTTTAATGATTGGTATTTTCACCATGGCTATTGCATTTCTGAGTCGTGAATTTGCACTGCCAAGATCAGCAATCATAATGGCTTTTGTCATTCAGGCTTTAAGCTTTTCATTTGTTAAGATAGTTATTATATCTATTATTAAAAAGACAATAAGAGATAAAAACATATTGTTAATCGGGTATAAAGAAGAAAAGGAAATAATGATTTCAAAAGTTCTGTCAAATCCGGAGTTTAAGGAAGTAATAAAGTATTTTATTATCCCGGATTCAAATTTGATTGCCGGTTATCTTACCGGTGTGGATAAAGTGTATATCAGTGATTCTGTTGAAAGAACTGTTTTGGATAAAGTCATGAACCTTTGTATTTCCAATCATATCCCGGTATATATTATACCTAAAACGTATGAGATTGCCATTTTCCATTCTGAACTGTTGTTTATGTCAGACGTGCCTTTTTTCAAGGTAGATAATATTGTGCTGTCATGGGAAAAGATGATTATAAAGAGGATATTTGACATTCTTTTTAGTCTTGTGGCATTGATAATTCTTTCGCCTGTATATATTGCAGTAGCTCTGGCAATCCTTATTTCGGACGGTGCTCCGGTGATTTACTCACAGGAGCGGGTTACCAGAAACAACCGGATTTTTAATCTTTATAAATTCAGGTCCATGGTACAGGATGCTGAGAAATCGACAGGCGCTGTTTTAGCCAGTGAAGACGATCCTCGCATTACAAAAATAGGAAAAATTTTGAGGCGTTTCTGGTTGGATGAACTGCCTCAGTTATTCAATGTTTTAAAGGGTGATATGTCTCTGGTGGGGCCGAGACCGGAAAGGCCGGTATTTATCGAGGAATTTTCAAAAGATATACCTGATTTTAAATATAGGTTGGCAGTAAAAGCAGGTGTTACGGGATATGCTCAGGTAATGGGAAAATATACCACAAGCGCGGAACATAAAATAAAATTTGATTTATTATATATTCAGAACTATAGTATTATTTTTGATATTAAAATAATTTTGGAAACCATCAAGAAAATTATTATGGGAACTCTCAAGAGAGGAGAAAATAAAGATTACTCATATAAAGAGCTCCTTCAAAAATATAATTTGAGAGAGAAAGACAAAGGCGAAATCACAGAATATCATTCCAAACCTTCCGGAAAGCCGAAGGGGAGAGTTAGGAAGGAAAGTATTGCGTAAACCAGATATGATATGGGCTTTTTACTTTCAATCATAAATCTTAAATCCTAACTCTTAGATCAATTTCAAACTTGTTTTTCAAGTTTGAAATTGATAGCTATTCCAACTCCAAGTAGCCCGTAGAATAAAGGCATGACGGAGACGGAAGTGTCGTTGACCAGACCGGCTACCAGGAATCCGCAGATGCCTATAAAAATACCTGCCCCTACAATCGAAATGAAATCTTCGTACTCGTTTTTCCAATATATTTTTATACTCCATATTATATAAGCACCAAAAAGAACTAATAGGGATATCAGGGAAATAAGCCCTGTGTTAACGGCAATTCCGATGAACATATTATGAGGCTTGTCAACTATATTATAAATGGGCCAATCCGCATTGTACTTGGCAGCATAATCGTTTTGAGGGAATTCGAACACATAAGTATCGGCTCCTGAGCCTAAGAAAATATGATTTTTTATAAGAGGCAAACTCCTGGACCATATTAGTCCTCGCCCGCTACCAAAACTCAATTTGTCTTCAAACCCGATGCCCGGAACGGGATGAAGCTCCACATGCTTATCAAGAGCGTTGTAAAATAGAATGCCATCTCGCGTGATTTCAAACGGCCATTTTGAGTCTTCAATATATACTATAATAAAACTGCTGTTATCTTCTATTACGAATTTAAAAGAGTACATTGAAAATCTGGGATCTTCATTGATTATATAAGCATCATCTTCTTTTATCAAAGTGAGTTCATTGCCTTCCTTATCTTCAAAAGACAGGTTATTGGGATTGTCCAAATTCACGTTAATGGTTAAAGGTTCATTATTACAGCTTATGGTCAATTTGTCGTAATCAGTATGGAAATAATCAATGAACTGTTTATGGGTGGTATCAGCATCCTTTGTAAAAGCACTCTTAATGGAATTCGTGATTTCCGGCATGAGTACATTGATAGTCACGGCAGAGACTAGTGCGACGGCTGCCAGTATAAGGGCAATGGATTTCCACCATTTCAACAGCTTTTTATTAAGAATAATTAAAGCGACAATAAATGCAATGCCGATTCCCAATATACCTCCGCTGGATTTGGATCCGATGAGGTTAAAAATCAAAAGAGCGGAAACAGCCCCATAAAGTAATTTCTTTTTTATATTTTTTTCTGTTATAAATAAGAGACCAAAAATAGGTATCAAGAGTGTAAGGTAAAACGAGACATAGTTTATATTATAGACAGTTTGATAGATTTCACCTTTAGTGAAACGAAATTTTAGCTCATCAAGATTAACATAAGTGCTTGGTGTAATCATCTTTTTTCCAATTTCAGTCTGAAAAAAGTCATGACGCAGAAATTGAGTTAACCCAATAACTCCTAATATGGACGAGGAAATGCCTGCGGCATAAATCGTCCACTTAATATTTCTTTCGGTATTTATAGTATTGATTATAAAAAAGGTCATTACTATATATGAAATTAATACTAATGACCCTTCAAATCGGTCAACGTATCCGTGCAGAGCAAAATGAGGGTATTTAGAAAAAATCCATGATAAAATGACAAATACAAAGTAAACCGCCATTGGAATATATAGCTTTGTTTTTTTGATAATAAGGGTTTGTGTCGTTAACCTGTAAAGAACCATTAGAACTGCTAATGTACCTGTCAAAATTGTAAAAATACTCTTATAGTAACTGAAAAAATCATTGAAGATAGTTGTATCCGAATGCCAATAATATCCTTCCATCGGTGATTGATATGTTTTCATAAAAACAATCATAATGATAATGGCAGTAAAAACAATAATAGGAACATGCTGTGTCCAATGATACCCTTTGTCCAATGAAGGAGCATGGCTCATATACCAAACAGGGCCTTCATTTTTTTGATTATTTTTTCTATTTCTTTTACTTTTTATATCATTGGTTTTATTTTTCCCCATAAGAAAACCTCCAAAGAGCAATAATATAATATTATACACGATTTGAATATAAAGAAAAAGTATAATACTATCATTTATTCTAATACAAACTCGTTAATAATACACTAATCTTGCAGAAAAAAATGAATGTGGTAGAATAAATAGGTGACAAGTTAAGGGTTGGTGATTAACCTCTAATCACAAAAAATGGGGTGCTGAAATGGTTAAAATGACAAGAATGTTTTTTCTTTTATTCTTAGATATTATTTTTATTAATATTTCATATATTGCCGCATTTTTGATTCGATTTGAATTCAACGTAAATACGCCTGTTTTTGAGGCTTTTTTTAGTGTGTATATGAATCATCTTTTGGCTATTACTGTTATTAAGATTGTAGTACTATTTCTTTTCGGAATGTACAACAGCCTATGGAAATATGCCGGTATAGAAGAACTTTTAAAGACTGTTGCCGCATCTTTTGTTTCGGTGGCTGCAGTGATCTGTTACCTGGTTTTGTTTCAGAAATACCTGCCAAGGAGTATTCATATCATGACCTTTGTTTTTGATATCTTTACTATTGGCGGTTTAAGGCTGAGTTATAGGTTTTTTAGAGGTGTTAAAAGTAATCCGCTAATTACGGGAATCCGGAGAAATGTAAGGAAAGTGATGGTAGTAGGTGCCGGGGATGCCGGTGCAGTGATTATAAAAGAGCTCAAAAATCATGGAGAACTAAACAGTGTACCTGTGGCTGTGATAGATGATGATAAATCCAAATTAAGAAAGAACATTGTTGGGGTGCCCATTTTAGGAACACGGGATGATATTCCTCGATTAGTGAATAAGTACAAGATTGATGAAATAATTATTGCCATTCCCTCGGCAAAGAGAAAAGACATCAGAGAGATTGTTCAACAGTGCAATAAAACAAATTGCAAACTTAAAATATTGCCGGGATTATATGAGTTGATTAATGAAGAAGTTAGTATTAATAAGTTACGAGATGTGGATATTGAAGATTTATTAGGCAGAGAATCCGTTCAGGTGGACCTGGATGAAATAAGCAGCTATTTAAACAATAAAATTGTTTTGATTACAGGCGGAGGAGGTTCCATCGGATCTGAATTATGCAGGCAGATTGCTGAGTTTGACCCAAAGAGACTTGTGGCATTAGATATTTATGAGAACAGCCTTTTTGAAATTAAAAATGAGATTATTAGCAGATTTCCTAATTTGGATTTTATTCCGGTGATAGCATCCGTAAGAGACAGCCTGCGGATGAAGGAAGTTTTTGAAAAGCATATGCCTCATGTGGTATTCCATGCGGCAGCACACAAGCATGTACCTTTAATGGAGCTGGATCCCAAAGAAGCTGTTAAAAATAATATATTCGGAACAAATACAATAGTGGATTTGTCAGACGATTATGGTATAGAAAAATTTGTGCTTATTTCTACAGACAAGGCTGTTAACCCCTGTAATGTCATGGGTGCCACAAAAAGAGGTGCAGAAATGATTTTACAGGCAAAGAGCAAAGAATCCAA
>CAZKKX010000056.1:6146-9461 GCA_964553505.1 uncultured Eubacteriales bacterium
GCGTTTTGGGAATGTGCTGGGCAGCAATGGAAGCGTAATACCTATTTTCAGAAAGCAGATTGAAGCCGGTGGACCGGTTACGGTGACCCATCCGGATGTGACGAGATACTTTATGACCATACCTGAGGCGGTCCAGCTGGTTATACAGGCAGGGGCTATGGCAGACGGAGGAGAAATTTTTATTTTAGACATGGGACAACCTGTCAAAATCATTGAGCTGGCTGAAAATATTATAAAACTGTCAGGCCTGAAGCCTTATGAAGACATAGATATTCAGATTATAGGCTTAAGACCGGGTGAAAAGCTGTTTGAAGAGTTGATGTTAGAAGAAGAAGGCATACGAAAAACAGTTCATGAGAAAATATATATAGGAAAGCCATTGGAAATTGACAATGAAAAGCTTTCTCAACATATAGAAAAATTAGCAAATATGATGAATGAAGATGACAAGAAGATAAGAACATATCTGCAGGAAATTATTCCGAATTATAAGCTGCAGGATAAGTAAATAATTGTTTGATTCATTTCATATACTAATAAGGCATTGATTAAAAGTAAAGGGATAACGGGGAAGGTGATTTAGTGGAATCTTTGCAGTTAAACATTGAAAACGCTTGGGTAAGCGAAGACGAAATACAATCATGCAAAGACAGGTTGATTGATGCTCACAAAAGGCTTCATTCAGGGAGAGATAATTATACAGGATGGGTAGATTATCCAATTCGATATGATCACAACGAAATTGATAGTATCAATCAGATTGCGGAAAAGATTCGTTGCCAATGCGAAGTTTTTATAGTCATTGGAATAGGAGGGTCCTATTTAGGTGCAAGGGCTGCCGTAGAAATGTTAAGCAATACTTTTTATAATTTATCGGACCTGAAGGAACGAAAATATCCTTGGATATTTTTTGCAGGCAATAATATCAGCGGGACGTATCATAATGAGCTTTTGGAGGCGGTAAAAGACAAGGAAATCAGTATTTGTGTGATTTCTAAATCCGGAACCACTACAGAATCAAATATCGCTTTTTCTCTTTTTAAAAAGCTTCTTCAGGAAAAATACGGAGAAAGTGCATCTGAGAGAATCTATGTTATTACAGACAAAGAAAAAGGTATACTGAGAGAAGAAACAAAAGATAAGGGATATACAAATTTTATAGTGCCGGATGATATCGGCGGACGATATTCTGTTCTTACACCTGTAGGACTGCTGCCTATTGCGGTATCAGGTATAGATATCAAGGAAATGCTGAAAGGTGCCGGCGATGCATGCCGTCAATATTATCATTTTGATTTAAAAAACAATCCCTGTTGTCAATATGCGGCGGTGCGCAATATTTTATATGAAAGAGGAAAAGTGATAGAAGTTTTTGAGGCATATGAGCCCAAATTTCAGTATTTTGCAGAATGGATAAAACAGCTATTCGGTGAAAGTGAAGGCAAAGAAGGAAAGGGTATATTTCCTGTTTATCTTCAGTTCAGTACGGATTTACATTCTATGGGTCAATTCTTGCAGGAAGGAAATCAAATCTTTTTTGAAACTGTACTTAATGCAAAAAATTTGGACAGAGATATTACAATTCCGGAAGGTTCGTTGGATATGTTTCAGGGAAAAAGCATGAATGATATAAATGTCAAAGCAATGGAAGGTGTTCTTTTAGCACACATTGAAGACGAGATTCCCAACTTAAGAATAGATATTCCTGAACTGTCGTCTTATTACTTTGGACAGATGGTTTACTTTTTTGAAAAATCTTGTGCATTAAGCGGCTATCTTCTCAATGTGAATCCCTTTGACCAACCGGGAGTAGAAAAGTATAAGAGAAATATGAGAGAACTAATAGAATAAAAAGAGATTGATAATAGATAAAAGTTAACAGATAAGAGTTAAGGTGGAAAACAGCTTGTAAAAATATCAAGCTATTTTTCATTTTTTAGAGAATATAATTATGAATGCCAATCGCCTATAAACATTACCATTGAAACATATGGGAGATACCAATAATATCGGGTATTCACGATGGATGATTTCTTCAAAAATAGTTGGTTATATTTATATTTTTATAAATAAACGCTTGTATTTTCATTAAATAACTGTAAAAATTATATGAAGAAACAAGAATACATATGAGGTTAATGATGGACAAAGCGAAATTAAAAATCATAGAAGGAAACGGCAAAGATAGAGAGAATAAAAGTCGAAGGAAATTCATATCTGCTTATGCGACGAATACTCGTCTTATGGGAGTCGTCGGTATGTATATCCATTGGAAGATGAATGATGAGGATTATTATCAATTGTTTCATTTTGATGCGGAAGAATATGGGTTTGACAATTATATCAGCTTATATGGGAATAACAATAAAGAACGGTTTGCAATAGAGAGAGAAACTATGATGGGTGGTTTAGGCGGTCAATTTGTAAGTTTGAAGGAAAACGAAGCAAGATATATATTCCAGATATATATGAGTATGAATATCAAAAATAATCTGCCCCTTCCGGAACCAAGAAGTGAATATGCTTTTTTATATAAAAACAGAATAAGGTTAAATACTGCAGAAAAAAACTCTGTTATAAATAAAATATGCGAAACCATAGAATCCGAATACCAGGCAATAAATTATTTTCTCATGAGGACCGGCGCAAAAGACGCGGAGGGCGCGGCATATTTAACGGGAAGCCGGGAGATTATCCTTTGCGAAGGTAAGCATCCTGCTACATTGTTGAAAAACACTATTGAGGAAGAACATGATACGGAAAAAGGGGTATCTTATGTATGTGAATCGCTTATCGAGGAAAAATTGAAATACAGACTCGAAATCACTGAAATATTATTAAAGAATGAAAATGGAAAAATCTATATTTCAGATGCTCAAAAAAGATCAGCTTTGAATATTTCTCCTGCCGAAGCTGCGCTAATGCTGAGCCGACCGGAATATATCAATATTTACAGCATTGATAAGGATGAAGGTTTTATAGAATTATTAAAGAAAAAAAAGCCAAATGCGCTTTTTAATATACATTCATCTGTATATTTATTTACAGAATTCAATCTCAACAACAGCCATGTAAAGGAAAAAATATATATGCTGAATGGAGATATATATGGTGTTTATTGTATCTCGGAAGCAGGACAATTTATAGTTGCCTGCTATAACCTGGATAAAATGCACAGGATTGAAAACTATTTATCAAAAGGAGATTTCAAGCACTATATTTCTCTTGTTGAAAAATTAGAATTCAAAGAATCCATACTGTATGAATTTGTAAACAGCGGAAACGAAGATTTTTTTGATTTCTTGACAGACTTCT
>CAZKKX010000056.1:9561-10680 GCA_964553505.1 uncultured Eubacteriales bacterium
TTCTCTTCCCACATGAAATTATCTTGGACAAAGTCTTTTATGGTATCGGATATTTCCTGCTGGGTTCCTTCAAAAATAGATTTTTTCAGTATTTGAATATTGACTTCTCCCATGGCTGAGAGTATTTTACGAATCTCTTCTCTGTTTTCAGAGGTTAGTTCATAATCATTATTTTTCAGAATATCTTTGGCGTATACTCCTATAAAGGTGTCTAAAGTAATATCGTCTATATACGATGTTTCTTCTGTGCTGGCTTCCGGCGTTTCAACGTAATCAGCAGCACCGTTAAAAAGAATCCAGCCGGTGGTAAATAAGGTTACCAGAAGCACAGAAATCAAATAAAATTTCTTTTTCATTTTTCTCCATCCTTTCTATACCAGTTATTATGAAGAAAAATACTAAAAATTATACTTATTTCCAGATTTCCAACTGTTCCTTATTTTCTAACGCACACAGCAGGTTTTTCTTTATATGGGGTATGTCAGCTGATAAATTGTTTAAAACATTTTTTAAGAACTCTCGTTTTGTTTTTTTATCAACAGGACATGGATTCTTCACAACAGGCAGGTTTGAGTCTATAAAAGCCTTTGAAATATCAGATTCTAAAGCATATATTAACGGACGGATCACAGTAATAGATGAACGATCCATAAAGGAAACAGGCTTGAAAGTCCGAATCCTTCCTTCAAAAAACATACTCATTAACAGGGATTCTATTGCATCATCTCCATGGTGACCTAAAGCCAGTTTTAGAACACCATGGGAGGCACAGACCTTGTTGAGACGCGCCCGTTTCATTCTTGAACACATACCACAAGGGTGTTTATCATTTCTTTCTTCAAAGACAACTTTACCTATTTCGGTTTCTTCGATGATATGTTCAATGCCATGAGCATGACAATAATCTGAAACAGGGGATAAATCAAAATCATCGAAACCCATAGTCAGAGAAAATGCTTTGATATCATATTGCACCGGAGAAAAATTCTGATATAGTTTTAGAGAATGGAGCAATACAATGCTGTCTTTTCCCCCGGACAGACCGACGCCAATGACATCTCCTTCTTCTATCATTTTATAGTTTTCCACTGCTTTTTCAAGACATCCCATTATTTTTTT
>CAZKKX010000056.1:10780-13945 GCA_964553505.1 uncultured Eubacteriales bacterium
CTTCTATCATTTTATAGTTTTCCACTGCTTTTTCAAGACATCCCATTATTTTTTTAATAAGTACCACCTCACTTATACTTACACTCACACTTTTATGTCATAGCGAGCCCTAATTCCTATTGTATACTTGTTACTTATAGAATATAATCTTTATGAAACGATTTGTAAATATGAGGTGTAAATTATTATGCACGATATGATTGCATATCTTATAGATATTGTATCGAGAGAAATGGCTGTTTTTATGATTGCAATGCTTCCTTTGGCGGAGTTGAAACTTGCAATTCCTTATGGTGTTTCAATGGGTATGAGCCCATTACATGCTGCTGCTTTAGGAATTGTTGGGAGTATGGTTCCGGTGCCATTTATATTGTTATTATTAAGACCGGTTATAGCATGGTTCAGAAAAACGGCCTTCGGAACTATTTTGGCAGAGAAAATAATCAACAGAGTTATGGGTAAAAGCAGCAGAGTTAAGAAATACAGAATATTTGGTTTATTTATTTTTGTAGCAATTCCTTTGCCGACTACCGGTGTTTGGACAGGTTCTGCCATCGCGGCTCTTTTGAATATGAGAATTCGAAATGCGTTGATTTCAATTTTTTTCGGAAACTGTTGCGCTGCTTTAATTATGATGTTGATAAGCCATACGGCGGTAACGAGCTTTACAGACTTAAGATTTATGATTTAAGACTGTTACCTATTATCCCTTATCTACTATCTATTATCTGTTATCTATTATCTTATAACTGCCCCTAACCTCTAACCCTTAATTTTTACTTTGGAACTTTTTCTTTTTTTTAGAGTCTATTAAGGTATAAGAATAAACTTATGGAGGTTTAATAATGATAAAAAGATCAGGAATTTTCACGGTTATGATTATACTGATTCTGTCATTGTCTTTTGGTTGCGGGGCAACCCCAAAAACTGCATCGGATTCCGCTATGGCATCCGGAGACTATATGGATCAGGAAATGAGTCGTACTGAAGAAGATGGAGGAGAATCGGCAGTTAATTATGCAGAAAATCAAACTATACGGACGGAAAATAAAATTATTTATAAATCAGAGATCTCATTACAAACGAAGGATTTTGATGAGACAGCTCAAAACATTGAAAATAAAGTAAGTGAAGTAGAAGGATATATCGAGAGCTCTTCCATTGAAGGAAGAGGAATCCATGAGCATGACCCCAGATATGCGCATTATGTTCTTCGAATCCCCAAGGAAAAATTTGAGTACATCAAAAAGACGGCGGAAAACTGGGGCAATGTCAGATCTATTCATACCAACAGCGAAGATGTTACCGAATCATATTATGATATCGAA
Organism: uncultured Eubacteriales bacterium; assembly: GCA_964553505.1. Lineage (GTDB taxonomy): Bacteria > Bacillota > Clostridia > Peptostreptococcales > JAAYPU01 > JAENZQ01. The sequence goes on from CAZKKX010000056.1 coordinate 12,109, forward strand.
GCTAAGTTGGAGACTAAATACATTCAGGAAGAAAGGCTATTGGAGCTGTTAAAAAAAGCAGATAAGCTTGAAGATATCATTGCATTAGAAAGGGAGCTTCAGGAAGTAAGGTATCAAATCGAAAATAATACGGTAACCTTAAGAAAAATGGATTCTCTTATTGATTATTCTACTATTACAGTTTATGTTTATGAGGTGAAGGAAGTCACCGTTGTTCCTAATACTTTTTCTAAAGAAATTAAAGAGGCAGTTAAAGATTCAGGCAAATTATTTACAGATTTTCTTCAGAATGTGGTTATTTCCTTGATCTATTTAATGCCGTATTTGGTTTTACTGATAATAATCATTTTATTGCTGAGAAAGAAAGTTGTGAAATATATCAAACTATCTTTTCATTGGGTATGGAGAAGAGTAAAAAGAAATAATAAATAGGATCAGTCACTAAACCTTCTTGGCTTACAGGAAGGTTTTTTTTGAGTATAACCATATAATGAAAGGAGTTAAGCAATTATTGACATTTCAGTTTGCTGTGATAGAATAAATGTGAAAATCATATTGTATTACCTTATCAAGAGAGGCAGAGGGAATAGGCCCGGTGAAGCCCGGCAACCTGGTATGATATCAAGGTGCTAAGTCCTACAGAATGAATTTTCTGGTAGATGAGGGTAGCTATATACCTCTTCTAAGAAAGAGGTTTTTTTATGATATTTTAAGGGAATACAATATATAAATGATGAACCATTCATCGCATTAGGAGGTATAATAATGAATAAGAGGCTATTCACTTCAGAATCTGTTACGGAAGGACATCCGGATAAAATATGTGATCAGATATCAGATGCAATTTTAGATGAGATTTTTTCTAAAGACCCGTATGCCCGAGTTGCAGCAGAAACAAGTGTATCAACAGGATATGTCCTGGTTGCCGGAGAAATTACAACCAATTGTTATGTGGACATCCAAAAACTGGTGAGAAAAGTAGTAAGTGACATCGGGTATACAAGGGGAAAGTATGGATTTGATGCGGAAAACTGTGCGGTTCTCACTTCGATAGACGAACAATCTTCAGATATTGCCATGGGTGTTGACTCAGCACTTGAATATAAAACCGGGGAGCTTAAGGATATAGATTTGGATACCATTGGTGCCGGAGACCAAGGAATCATGTTTGGGTTTGCCTGTAACGAGACACCTGAATTAATGCCGATGCCTATTTCGCTGGCCCATAAATTGGCAAGAAAATTAACAGAAGTCAGAAAAGACAATACACTTCCTTATCTGAGACCGGACGGGAAAACACAAGTGACCGTGGAATATAAGGATGACAAACCTGTTCGGGTGGATACTGTTCTTATATCTACTCAGCACAGTCCCAAGGTTCAACAAAGCCGAATAAAGGAAGATGTCATTGAGAAAGTGATAAAAGAAGTGATTCCTTCTGAACTTTTGGATGAGAAAACAAATTATTATGTCAATCCTACCGGCAGATTTGTTATAGGAGGTCCAAAAGGAGATGCAGGACTGACCGGAAGAAAAATCATTGTTGATACCTACGGCGGATATGCCAGACATGGAGGAGGTGCTTTTTCCGGGAAGGATCCCACGAAGGTAGACCGCTCTGCAGCTTATGCGGCGAGATATGTGGCTAAAAATATCGTAGCAGCAGGGCTGGCAGACAAATGCGAAATTGAATTGGCCTATGCCATTGGTGTAGCGAGGCCGGTATCGGTTTTAGTTGAGACATTCGGAACAGGAAAAGTTGAAGAAGAGAAGATATCAGAACTTATAATAAAACATTTTGATCTTAGACCGGCAGCTATTATCAGAAACCTTGATT
>CAZKKX010000057.1:0-13900 GCA_964553505.1 uncultured Eubacteriales bacterium
ACATTATGACCTTTTTTTCTTTCTTAGAAAGGTTCAACAGTGGATTTATATGTGAACTCACCATTTTCAATAGTCTTGATGATAGCAGATTTTACAGCATCACCATTTTCATCCAAGGTAACGATTCCAGCCGCTCCCGGGAAATTTTCAGTTGTTTCTAAAGCATCTCTTATGACCGGTCCTTCAGTGGAACCGGCTCGCTCGATAGCATCCAGGGCAAGAATATAGGCATCATATGCCAATGCTGTTACTGCAGCGGGTTCTTTATCCTCGCCATATTTTGCTTTGTATGCATCCAGAAAAACTGTGGTTTCGTCAGTTAAAGGTACTGCTGAATCAAAAAATGTTGAAAATACGGCACCCTCTACGGCATCTCCGCCAATGTCAATAACTTCAGGTGTTTCCCATGTATCTGCTCCAAGGAAAGAAATGCCAATACCAAGCTCTTTTGCCTGTTTCATCAATAACGCGGATTCTGTAAAGTTACCCGGTGCAAATATGGCATCTGCTCCTGATTCTTTAATGGATGTCAACTGAGCAGTAAAGTCCTGATCTCCTGTGTTATAATTACTTACGCTGACAATGGCATTTTCATCACCTGTCAACTCGATAAATTCATTTTGGAAAATCTGAGAAAGTGCAACAGAATAATCATTTGATATCTCCTGAATAATGGCAATTTTTTCAGCACCCGCTTCATTGTATGCATAATTTGCCATTACAACACCCTGAAATGAATCAATAAAGCATACTCTAAAATAGTATTCATTCCCGAGAGTTACAAGAGGATTTGTACATGAAGTTCCTATGGCCGGAATCTCAGATTCTTGATAAACCGGACCTGCTGCCATAGAAAAAGAACTTCCCCAACTGCCGAGAACTACAGCTACGCGTTCTTTATCAACAAGGTTTCTTGCTGCAGTTGCCGCTTCAACTTTGTCCGATTTGTTGTCTACATAAACAACTTCAACCTGCTTCCCAAGAACCTCCGGATATAGTTCATGAGCTAATTCAATACCTTCTTTTTCCAATGCCCCACCCGCAGCATTTGCTCCGGTAAAAGGCTCAAACACGCCAATTTTAATGACTTCCTCTTCTCCGCCGGTTTCTTCGCCCTCAGGCTCACTTGCACAACCAAACAGAAAAGCTGAAGCCATTAGCAAAATGACCAAAAATAAAGATACTTTTCTTTTCATTTTTCTCCCCTCACTTTTAAAATATTTAAAGCAATAATATTATAACAGATAAACTATACATTTGGTGAAAAAAAATTTTTCAAAAAAATTGCATGATCGATCAATCATGCAATTTTAATTTTGCTTAACATTTTTCTGTCTATTATAAATGTAGCTGAAAATCAGGACATCAGAGGTTTATATAGAGATAAGTACGATTTTATATTTCTTGAAATATTATCCAGTAATTTGATTAAATGGTTGACTTCACTAACATTATTATAAAGCCCGAAACTTATTCTGACCATTCCCGGAATTAAAACATCTTTATTTGTACGATAGTATTCTATATCCTTATCGGTCAAATCCAACATCTTTTCAATATACGGATGGGCGCAAAACATGCCATCCCTTACTGCAATGCCGCCTTCCCTTGATAGTATTTCTGCCAGAAGAGGATGAGGCATTCCTTCTAATGTAAAGGAAATAAGTGCAACTCTCTCATCTTCCTTTTTATCATAACAGTATAAATCAATACCATGAATATTTTTTAATCGATCTACAGCATAATGGATTAGCATATTTTCATGTTGATGGATAGCATCTAAACCAATCATATTTAAATTTTTTACAGCATCAACCAATGCATTTACACCCATTATATTCGGTGTTCCTGCTTCATCTTTTGCAGGAGGTTCCGCCCATTGTATAAATTTTTGAGAAACAAGTCTTACATCTCCTCCTCCCTGATATACAGGCTCTCCTTTCTCGAAAGTTTTTCGAGGACCTACCAAAACACCCACTCCAAAAGGTGCGTACATTTTGTGAGCAGAAAAAGCCAGATAATCAATATGTTCCAAAGCATCATGAGGTTTCATATCTACAGGGACATGAGGGACCAGTTGTGCACCGTCTACAAAAATTTTGGCATGATATTTGTGTGCTATTTTTGCAATTTCGTGAATAGGATTGATATATCCCGTAACATTGGATGCGCCTGTAACTGTTACCAGTAAGACATTTCCTTTATTCCGGGACAGCTTATCTTCCAGATCCTTAAGAGACAACTTACCTACTTTATCTATACCGACATAATCAACATTAAATTTATTTCTCCAGGGCAAATCATTAGCAAGGTGTTCCATATCTGTTGATATAATAACACCTTTATTATTTTCCTTCGCAAGACGATATGCGGCAATATTAATGGATTCCGTTGTATTTTTGGTGAAAATCAATGTGTCTTTTTCCTTATCGGCATTTACAAAATCATATATGATCTGACGCCCTTCCTCGTAGGTGTTGGAAGATAGCTTCGATTTAAACCCTTTCCCTCGATGAATAGATGAATACCATGGAGCAAAATTTACCACTCCATTCATTACAGAGATAAAGGGAGGTGTTGTAGCCGCATTATCGAAATTAATGGCGGTAACATATTGACCGTTTGCCAATGGGATTTTAGTTTCAGCACCTAATATCATACTCCTTAGATGCCGACTGAAATCTGTTGTTTTCATATGGATGACACCAGCTCCTATTTTTTTCTGCGTCCCTTGATAATAACCTCTCATTTATCTTAAATTATATGCAAACTTCTAATTCATTATCCTTATTACATTCTTCTGAAATAAAGATTTAGGGAGATTAATAGTAAAAAAAAGAGATTTTGCGTTAAAGCAGAATCTCTTTTATTTGTATTATTATTAGTAAATCAGCGATTATCAATGGGCACATATTCGCGTCTGGGTGCTATGCTTTTATAGGCCGGTCTAATAATTTTCCCATTGTTTACGATTTCTTCTATCCTATGCGCACTCCATCCGGCAATACGAGCCATAGCAAATATGGGTGTAAATAATTCCATAGGAATATCCAGCATATTATAAACAAATCCGGAATAAAAATCAACGTTGATACTAACTCCTTTATACATTTTTCTTGATTCGGCAATTACTTTTGGCGCTAACTTTTCAACCTTCGCATATAATTTAAACTCGTCCGTCATACCTTTTGCCTCAGACAGCTTCCTGACGTAGTCTTTAAATACAACAGCCCTTGGATCCGATATGGAATACACCGCATGCCCTACACCATAAATCAGACCGGAGCGGTCAAAAGCCTTTTTCTGTAGGATTTTATCAAGATAATTACTAATTTCTTCCTCATCTTCCCAATCTTTGACCTGTTCTTTTATTTCCCCAAACATCTTAACAACTTTATTATTTGCTCCTCCATGTCTCGGACCTTTCAGACAACCTAATGCAGCCGCTATCACAGAATATGTATCAGTTCCTGAAGACGTAGCCACATGAGTAACGAAGGATGAATTGTTTCCGCCTCCATGTTCTGCATGAAGCACTAATGCTAAATCTAACACAGCTGCCTCTATTTTTGTAAAAGAACTGTCAGGTCTCAGCATATGCAGAAAATTTTCGGCTGTCCCCAAATCAAGTCTCGGACTGTGGATCACTAAGCTTTTATTCTCATAGTAATGCTTAAATGTCTGATATCCATATACCGCCAGCATGGGAAAATATGCAATCATTTGAATGCACTGCCTCAGCACATTTTTGACAGATGTATCATCTCCATATTCGTCGTGAGAATATAATGTCAGCACGCTTCTGGATATAACATTCATTAAATCTTTGCTGGGTACATTCATAATCATATCTCTTACAAATTCTTCAGGAAGATGTCTGTACATTTTAAGTAAATCATTAAAAGATTTAAGTTCATCTCTATTTGGCAACTTCCCAAAAAGCAGCAAATAACATGTTTCTTCAAACCCAAACCGGTTTTCACTAATAAAACCATTGGTAATATCAGTAATATCTATGCCCCGATACATTAGCCGGCCGGGTGCCGGTATTATTTCATTTTCATCAATAATATAAGAATGGACTTCACCAATTTCTGTTAGTCCTGCCAATACACCCCTTCCGCTAATATCCCGCAATCCTCTTTTTACTTCGAATTTAGTATATAGCTCAGGGTTGATATAGCTGCATTTCTCAGTCAAAGTGCTTAGAGTATCAAGTGTTTGATCTTCAAATTGCTTTGAGTATTTATCATATTTTTTCAACGCTTTACCTCCTTCACCATCTTATTATCTCTTATAGCAAATTACTAAATTCATATATATTATTTTATAGAGTTAACTGACATTATATCACAAATTTCATTTAGTGTCTAAACCAAATTGTTAAAAAAAAATTTTGCATTTTTACTAAAAATGCAAAATCTAACTGTTATCTGTCCTATATTACTGTGCCTGTCAACGGTTGTGTTTCAAAAGCAATAATTGTTTAACATCTTCTAATTCTCCCATTCCATAGACCGGAAGCATCGTTCTTTGCTTAATAGAATTACTAAAATAGAAATCAATCGGTCTAATTTCATTCCTCTGCCCCATCCATTTTTTTTCTTATTATAATATCATAAAAACCTGACAACAGCATGTCAGGTTAGAAAGATAGATAAAAGATAACCTTCCTCCTTATTTATTATCTAATCCATATCCAATAGGATCCCCACCGGGCAGTGGTCACTGCCCAGGATTTTATCATAAATATCCGCTTTTAAAATATAGGATCCCAAACGTTCCGAAACAAGAAAGTAATCGATCCGCCAGCCCACATTTTTTTCGCGTGCTTTAAACATATAAGACCACCATGTGTAGGCATTTTCTTTATCAGGATAAAGTAAACGATAAGTATCTGTAAAGCCTTCATTCAACAGTTTAGTCATTTTTTCGCGCTCCTGATCCGTAAAGCCTGCATGATCATGATTTGATTTGGGATTCTTAAGGTCTATTTCCTTGTGCGCTACATTCATGTCTCCACATATAATGACGGGCTTTGTTCGGTCAAGCTTTTTTATATATTTTCGGAAACAGTCATCCCACTCCATACGATAATCCAGCCTCGCCAACTCCCTCTGAGCATTTGGAGTATACACAGTTACCACAAAAAAAGTATCATATTCCAGTGTTATGATGCGTCCCTCTTGGTCATGTTCTTTTATCCCCATGCCATATTTAACAGACAACGGTTTCATTTTAGTAAAAATTGCAGTGCCTGAATAACCCTTTTTCACAGCATAATTAAAATACTGATAATATCCTTTCAAATCCAGTTCTACTTGATTTTCCTGCAGCTTTATTTCTTGAACACAGAATATATCTGCATCCGTTTCCTTAAAAAAATCAAGAAAACCTTTTTTTAGGCATGCCCTGAGCCCATTGACATTCCAAGATATCAGTTTCATATTTAGCCCCCAAGATTTAATACGTAGTGTAAAGTGTTAGTGTTAGTAACATAAGTATATCGCCATTATTTTTCAACGTCAAACAGAAAACCTGAAAAAATGTGCTTCACTATGCTAAAATTCCACTTCTTAATATAAGCATGATGATTCCTGAAATAACACCAATGCATACTCCCATGCAAACAACAACACCACACATGACGGGATATCTTTTTACATTTTTCGCCATGTAACCAAAACCTATACTCACAATAGGTGCAGTTATAAATGTGTTAAGGAGAACAGCTATAATAATAATTTGAAGAGAAGTCCCGTACTGCATTACGCAAACAGATGCTCCAATTAGTGCTGAAAACGAGGGGTAAAAACCAAATTTAACCCATTTATCGTAATAAACAAATGCACAAAGAGATCCACATAATATTTGAGTTGTAAATATTGCAGGAAACATTATAGGTGCAGCATAACAAATATGTGCAGGATTTAAAAACCAACTTAATAAAGCACCTGCGATTATAAAGATACCTACTATTTCACTGCCCAAAAATGAGAGTTCAGTAAGATCCGTCACTGCCCTTCTAAGCATCCACACCATATTGGGTTCAGGAAGTACCGGCGCTTTATTTTCATAGGGCTTTACTTTAGGCTTAACAGTTCCTTTTATCAGACCTCGATTCCAAGGTAAAAGCCTAAAAATTTCAACTATTATAAGACCTCCAATGCACATACCGATTATCGTTACAAACGTAAATCCCGGTAAATTTAATTTTTCTGATATATCCGCACCTATTTTTGCAAGTGGATATTGAATAATCCCGGATAAAATGCCTCCGGACAATGATGTTTTCCAACCTCCTCCATACATTACTACTAAAGCAGCCGGAATTGTACAACCCGGCAAAAATGTCGGCAACCATCCTGCCGTTCCAACAGCGTCCGCATATAACAATGAAGAGACAGTCAATCCAACTGTAGCGCCAACTAATATCCATGGTAAAAACCCCGCTCCAAATGAAATCGGATATATTTTTAATTCCGGTTTTTTTCTGCACAAGTTATGAGCCACAATGCTTCCAATAATTAAAGCAATACTTGCAATGAGTGATTTGTAAACAACTGCTTCAGTAAAATCTCCAATAATCCAAAAGGCTTTATAAAGCGGATTTGTTGGAACTTGTGTAAACCAGTCTACATAACTAAAAAGCTTAGGAGCTTCCAGAAATTTTCCCTCAAATCGAATCATTAGAAAGTATAGAAATATTGTAACAATTACTATGCTAACAAAACCTGGTAACATCTTTTTCTTGGCTTCCATGCCAGTTAAAGCTGATGACATTTGTTTCTTAGCTTCCATTGTATTTTCTCCTCTTAAATAAAAATTGTTCAAACTTTTTTGTACTTAATCTCTCCTGCTACTAATGTATAGTCTACGCCCATTTCAAAAACACTAGATTTTCCAACATGCTCATAAGGATCTCTATCAATAACTACAAGGTCGGCATCTTTTCCTACTTCAATACTGCCTTTCCTGTCTTCAACTTTACATGCATAAGCACCATTAATAGTAAACATTTTTAATGCATCTGTCATAGAAATGTTTTGTTTAGGGTCTTTTCTTGTAGAACAGTGCGCAATATAAGTCAGTGGGGTTGTATCAGTTATAGGACAATCTGAACCTCCGCAAATAATACCCCCTGCTTCTATAATCGCTTTAAAAGGATCCAGCCTCATGATTCTATCTTTACCCACAAACATTTCACTTAAGTCTTCCCAATATAGAGAAAACCCAGGTTGCATCGACATAATAATGCCTAATTCAGCCGCTAATTTTATATGTTTCTCAGTAGGTAAATCAAAATGCTCAATTCTATGTCTCAGATCTTTTTTACCTTGTTCTTCAAATACTCTATGATATATCCAAAGCAATTGATCTATTGCCCTCTCTCCCACCGCATGCATTGTACACTGCATATTTTCTCTATGCGCTTCTGAAACGAAATCATACACTTCCTGGTCATTGTAATACAACATACCTCTAACAGAAGGATTGTTTGAATACGGTTCAAAGTTTGCCATGGTATGCTCAAAAATAGCACCATCTAATGTTAAACAGCCGCCTACTCGCGGAAGCCCTAATGATTTAGCATGTTTAACATCCCATGTTTGGAAAAATGGCAGAACACTAATTGGAAGCTTATCTTGATTATTTAATAAAACATATAAATCCTTGTCTTCGGCAATTAAGCCGCCAACAAGGCCTTGCAAAGTTGTAATGCCATTTTCACATGCATGATTTGCACCATAAAATATATACTTCCAAACTTCTTCTTCCGTCAATGAGCCTAAGATATTTGAACTTCCTAACAAAGCACTTTCATCAGATGCAAATATGCCATTTATTTCACCGTTTTCTTTTAATACACCGGCTGTGTCAGCAGAAATTTTTGCATCAGGGAGTCCTGCTGAATTGACCGCACAGCAATGCATAGTTGATGAAAAAATCAGAATTTTATGACCATGAGAAACTTCATCAAGTTCCCATCTATTAGGAAATCTCTTTTCTGCAATACAAACATCAAGATAATCAGCTCCGAAAACCCAAGAATCATTTTTCTTTTCCAAACATTTTTCTTCAATTAAATTTAAAGCTTCCTGTAAATTCTTAACATTCGACAAATTAACGGAGTGGGCATAAAGACCTGAATTCATAATATGTGTATGGCAATCAAAAAAACCTGGCAGCACGGTTCTCCCTTGCAAATCCATTACTTCTTCTGCATCTGTTGGATAGTTTTCTCCCCTTCCAACTTGAACTATTTTTCCGTCCTTGACAGCAATCCAATTGGCTTTTCTTAGCTGCTTATCCATAGTAATAACATTAGCATTCTTCAATACTAAATGATATTTTTTCATAACAACCTCCTATCAAATCTAATTTATAATTTTGTTAATACAAATCATATTTCATTTTTTCATAAAAAAAAATCACTCTTTAGAGGGATTTTTTTTTAGGCGGTTGTATAGTATATTAAAATTAAGGTTTTTTATTTTTGCTGACAAAACAACACTTTTCTCCTTAACATATTTATAATAGAATTGATATTATAAAGGAGGGCATTTATGTTTACAATCACGGTTAGACAATGTTCAAAAATTATTGACATGCTCTATAACGCAAGTGTTGTTAAGTGTGAAGAAAAACTAAGAATAAATTTTTTAAAAAATCTTAAATTTTTGGTAGATTATGATTCAGCGTCTTTTTATTTAGCTGAAAACAATTCCTTTAGCCTTGCTCATCCTGTTTATGTAAATTGTGACCCCCATTATGCAAAACTATATAATGAAAAATTTTTGACATCAGACCTTTCTATACAATATATATGCAGCGAAGATCAGTTGGTCTATCGTTCAACAGATTTAATCAAAGAACGTCACTATAGTTCTGATTTTTATAAATGTTTTATGAAACCCCAAAATTTAGAATACTCGGGTGGTATGAACCTTGTCTGGAAAAAACAATTTTTAGGATGTGTAGCATTGTTCCGTAAAACTGAAAAGCCAAATTTTTCTGAAAAAGAATTATATATTTTAGCTTTATTTCAGGATCATCTCTCTCATGACCTGTATAATTTGACAGATTCCTTACTGAATATATCCAACATTAAAACAATGAAAAAGAAGTATTTAATAGATAATTACGGCTTAACACATAGAGAAATTGAAATAATTGAATTGTTATTACGTGGAAAAACAAATGCTCAAATAGGCAAAACACTGTACATACAACTATACACGGTGAAAACACATTTAAAGCATATTTATAAAAAGCTTGGCATTCAAAACAGATCACAAATATTATCTCTGTTTATCGATTCTCAATAAATATTATCTGGAATATTACGAACCCATTAATGATTTTGTAAATCAATATGATAATGATCGAAAAAAAGACCGAACCCTAATAGTGTATATAGAATTCAGCCTCCTAACCAAATTTTTAAGTTTATCCCTAATTATCTGCGGTTGTCGGTGGTGTAAATACTCTTTGTGCTAACTCTGCGTCTATCATATTAAGGGCATGACCATTATTTTCTATACGACTTAACTTCTTGACCATACCGTTAAACGTGGATTCCTCTTCCATTTGTTCGTCAACAAACCATTTCAAAAAGCTGATAGTGGCATGTTCTTTTTCTTCAATGGCTATATCCATAAGTTTATAAATTCTCTTAGTTACAAACTGTTCATGATTATAGGCTTTTTCAAAAGTATCCAGCACTGAATCATATTCATTTTCCGGGGCTTCAATTGCTGTAACTTCTGCCCTTCCATTCATTTCAATGACAAAGTCAAAAAACTTCATAGCATGAAATTTCTCTTCTTCCGCCTGAACCTTAAAGAAATTTGCAAATCCGTCCAGGTCTTCAGAAGCACAATATGCTGCCATTGCCAGATATAAATTTTCGGAATACATTTCATATTTGATCTGCTCGTTCAACTCTTTTATAAGATTATTGCTTAACATAACATCACTCCTTTAATTATTCTTATGTTATATATGCCCTTACTCAAGCTGAAATAAACCTATTCATAAAAAAATTTAGAAATCCGTCTTTTTCCTAAATACTATTGACATAATTTTCATATTAATTTAAAATAGTGAGTAAGTACTTACTCACCAATTAGGAGGAGGTTCCTATATGTCTCAAAAATCAAAGGACAAAATCATAAAATCGGCCATAGAAATTATAAGTAAAAAAGGATACAGTGCGGCAACTACCAGCGAAATAGCGCAAGCTGCAGGATACTCGGAAGCAACGATTTTTAAATATTTCAACAGCAAAAAAGGACTCTTTGATGCAGTAATCAATAGTTTTACCGACAATATCGCCGAATCGGTAGGTCTTCCGGGTGTTCGATCCATCATTAAGAATGATGCCGACTTGGAATTTGACGAAATCGTTGATTTGATTGTCGAAGACCGGATTCGATTCATCGAAAGCAATTATGATTTCCTGAAAATTCTACTTGCCGAAATACAGTTTCATGAAGGTCTGAGGAATAAAGCTATAGAACATATCTTAATGCCGGTCTTAGAGGACGCCACAGAACTAATAAAAAAGCAGATAAAAATCGGAAACATTAAAGAGGTTGATCCTGTCATTTTATTTCGAACCATATTTGCAGGCATTTTTATGTCGATTTTACCACGTATGCTTATGAACAAGCCCTTGGATATAAAAGTACTGAAAGAAGAATTGGAGGAAGTTAAAAAAATTTTTCTTCACGGAGCCATAAAAGTAAAATAAAGTGTGAGTGTGAGTTAATTCATAAGATTTAAGGTTTAAGGTTTAAGGATAATTTTGCTTAGCAAAATTTCCATAATCCATAATCTATAATCTATAATCCATAATCTATAATCCATAATCTGTATCCATAATCCATACTCCATACTCCATAATCCATAATCCATAATCTATAATCCATAATCCATAATCTGTTTCTAAAAAGGGAGTTATTGATATGTTGAGTTTTAATAAAAAGAAAAACGCTGCAATACTTGTCTTGATTATTCTTGTTGCTGCATGCATTTGGTTGGTTAACGACAAATTACTTGAACGGGGAAATACAATTACCGCAACAGGTACGATAGAAGCAACTTCAGTGAGTATTACAACACGCCTTGCAGGTCCCATTATTGAGATATATTTTTCAGAGAATGACAAAATTACCAAAGGAGATCTGGTTGCGGAGCAAGAGCGAAATGATCTGTCTGCTCAAAGAGAAAGGGATGCTCTCGCACTGACAAAAGCAGAAACAGCACTTAGAGATCTGCTCTCTGGTGCACAAACAGAAGAAATCGACTCGGCACAATCTGCCGTAAATATTGCTTTAAAAAAAGTAGAAACTGCCGAAGCGGATTATATGAGAATAAAAGCATTGTATGAACAGGGCGGTTGCTCAAAAGTAGAATATGAAAAATATGAAACGCAATATGAAGTCAGTAAAAATGAATTGCAATCGGCAGAGTCTAATCTCAGTCTTGTGAAAAGCGGTGCCCGAAATACACAGATAGATATTGCTCGGACAGAAGTGAAAAGGTGTACAGCCATTTTTACTGCTTCCGATGCAATTCTTTCAGATTTGAAATTATACAGTCCTATTTCAGGTACGCTCATCACAAAAAACTATGAAATAGGCGAATATGTTCAGCCCGGCACTCCAATATTTACGGTTGCAAATCTTGAAGACTTATGGATAAAGGTTTATGTTCCTACGGATGATTTGCCTAAGATAGAACTTGGACAACAAGTAACCTTTACAGTGAGCGGTATTGATACGGTATTTGACGGTACTGTTAAAAAAATTGCCGATACAGGTGAATTTACCCCAAAAACAATACAAACAAAAAAAGAAAGAACAAATATCGTATTCCAGGTAGAAATAGAGATTGGCAGCTCTAACGGCATATTAAAACCCGGTATGCCGGCAGACGTTGTATTTAATGCTGAGAACCAACATTAAAAGTTAAGAATGAAGAATATTTAAAGTATCAAAAGGGTTAGTTAAGCAAAGTAAGAATCAATATATTAAATGTCTCCCATAAAATATAAATATTTAGCTATATTATTCAAGTGGGAAAGTTGATTTATTAATTAGAAAAGGGTTTGTAAAATGATTTGTGTAGAAAACGTCAGTAAAATTTTTGGAAAGACAAAAGCGGTAAATGGCATTAGTATGACTGTGCCTTATAAGGAAATCTTCGGACTTGTGGGTCCTGACGGCGCCGGAAAAACAACGCTGATTCGAATAATATGCGGTCTTATAACTCCGGATACGGGTCAGGTTAAAATCATGGGGCTTTTACCTGATGATAAATCACATTTAAATAATTGCTTTGGATATATGCCGCAGCGCTTCAGCCTTTATGGTGATCTAACCGTCATGGAAAATATTAATATATTTGGCTCTTTGTTTGGACTAAAACCAGAAACAATCAGAAGCCGAGCAGATGAAATCCTTGAAATAACGAATCTTTATGAATACAAGAACCGCTTCGCAGATAATCTTTCAGGTGGAATGAAGCAAAAACTTTCTTTAACCTGTGCACTGGTAACCAGACCCGACATACTCGTTTTAGACGAGCCCACTTTTGGGGTAGACCCGGAATCCCGGAAAGAAATCTGGAAAATACTTTATGACTTAAATAAATCGGGAATGACAATTTTTGCTTCCACTCCCTATATGGACGAAGCAGAATTATGTACCAAAGTTGCCTTTATCAGCAATGGTAAAATCATCGCCGAAAACACTCCTGCCGAATTCAAAAAGAATTTTGACTGTACAATATTTAAACTAAATACAAATATCACACATGTGTCGGATTTTAAGAAATTATTCGGTAATGAATTAATAGACGCCTATACTTTTGGAGACGGTTATCATGTAGTTATTCGCAACGATAAGATAAAACATATAGATGCATTATTTCTCCGATTAAAAAAATATACCCTTATTACAAATGAACCGGAAATTGTAAATCCCTCAATGGAAGATATCTTTGTTCTTTATTCACAGAAAGAGGTGATCTGAATAGAAAGCGCAATATCCACCAAAAACCTGACAAAACAATTTGGAAATTTCACTGCTGTACAAAACATCAATATTCAGGTGAAACCTGGTGAAATATATGGCTTCTTAGGTCCCAACGGAGCCGGTAAAACCACCTTGATCAAAATGCTATGCGGGCTTTTGGAACCTACTTTAGGTAATGCTCAAATATTAGGAATGGATCTTTCTAAAGATACTGAAGCCATTAAAAACAAAATCGGCTATATGTCTCAAAAATACAGCCTGTACGAAGATCTTACCGTAATGGAAAATCTGGAATTTTACTCCGGGATCTATGGGATTCCTTCGAAAACAAAAAAAGAAAAACTCAGAAGAATGGTCAAGATGGCCGACCTTTGTGGTCGGGAAAATAATTTAACGTCCGGCTTAAGCTCAGGATTCAGGCAAAGGCTTGCTTTGGGATGCGCGATCATTTCAAATCCCTCTATTATATTTCTGGATGAACCTACAAGCGGTGTAAGCCCAACAAGCAGAAGAATGTTTTTTGATATCATTCACAGTTTGGCGGAAGAAGGTATCACAGTTATCGTAACTACACACTTTATGGATGAAGCAGAGCGCTGTAATAAAATAATGTTTATTGCCGGCGGAAAACTTATTGCTGAAGATACTCCTTCAAATTTAAAAAACAATGTACCGGAAGGTACCCTTGTTCAGCTTTCCATGGATAATGCCATCGAGCAAATCAACAGCATAGAACAACTTCCTTATATTAAGGAATGTAACATTCACGGTGCATTTTTACATGTTATTCTGAAAAATGAAAGTTATATCAATGAATTAGAAAAGTTTACAAGAGGACGTGCCCAAATTATTACACC
>CAZKKX010000058.1:0-10684 GCA_964553505.1 uncultured Eubacteriales bacterium
ATCGGAATAGGTAATATATTATTGTTAAGATATTTTTTGAATGATAATATTTTGTTAATTCAGCAAAATTAAATTTGCTGATAATTATTTTAACCATTATGGGAGGGAAAAATCCATGAAAAAGCTTTTAACGTTTTTGCTGATTATTTTTATGGCGGGTGCATTGGTATTAACAGGATGTGGATCAGACGAACCTGTAGCAGTTGAGAATGAAGGACAAAGCGAAAGCGCTGATTATGCTGATGGCATATATTTTGTTCAAGAAGATGGTTTTGCAAGTTCCGGATACAAATACTTTGTGGTATTGACTGTCGAAAATAGTGCAATCACAGATGCTTATTGGGGAGGAACCAATATTGTTCCCCAAGGCAATAAGCGGACTGATTCAGAAAATGGAAATTATCCAATGGTAGCAGCAGGTGGTGCAGCAGCAGATTGGCATGTGCAAGCTGAAGCTGCCGAAGTATGGTTGTTAGAAAACCAGGATCCTGCAGCTTTTGAAGAATTCTATACGGATGAAGAGGGGCATACGGATGAGCTTCAAACAGATGCCGGCACTCAGGTATCCATTCATGTGTCGGAATTTTTCTCGCTTGCAGAAAAGGCTTTGGCGTCAGACCCGGTTCCTGCCGGAGAATACGAAACACCTGAAGACTATGTTGCTACAGCAGAATTTCCTGCAGAAGATAATGGCTGGTCCTATAAAGGTGAATTCATTGTTGTAAACGGAACCATTGTGGATGCACTTTTTAATGCGGCATTTGAAGGCGAATTTAGTGAGGAGACTGCCGGATATTTTAATATAGGTGCCGATGGAAATCCGAACCCGGAGAGTCCAAGCAGCAAGCTTGAATTAGAAGAAGCATATGGCATGCCTTGGTATGCTCAAGCCAATGCCAGTGCAGATTATGTAGTAAGTAATCAGGGTTTCGATGTGAATTATATTGATGATGAAGGTCATACGGATTCCATTTCAGGTGTATCTATTCATGTCAATGAATTCGAAGAGTTATTTAACAAAGCCTTTGAATAAGATATTGACGTATGCAACATATTAATGTATAAAAAGCTTTAGGAGCAATCCTAAAGCTTTTTTACATTATATTCTGAGATTCTACTTTGACCAGAGACCATAGATCTGACATCGGTCCTGAGACACAAGTATCTCGGCATCTGAACTTCAGGAGGTAATTATATGAAATCAATAAGGTTATTTATCATAATAATATGCATGTTTCTACTGGCTGGTTGTACGGACCAACAGGAGAATGCTAACGGAAAAGCGTACATAAGCGACAGTGAGTTTCTTCTTGATACTATAGCAACTATAAAAATTTATGGCCATAATGATACATCAATTCTTAAAGAAGCATTTGATTATATAAAAAGCCTTGAGAATGTATTAAGCGTTCATATTGAGGGAAGCGATCTATGGCGGTTAGGGAAAAATGCAGGTGTAAAATGGACATCGGTATCTTCGGACACAATAGCTTTATTTAACCACAGCACAGAAATAGCCCAAATATCCGGAGGTCTTTTTGACATTACTTCCGGACCTTTAATAAATTTATGGAATATAGACCCTCCGGAAGGGCATTATCCGACAAATCAAGAGAGGGAAGAGGCGATATCTTTAATTAATTATAAAGATGTTGAAATAGATAAAAAAAATAATAGAGCATATTTGAAAAAAAGCGGTATGGAAGTTGATTTTGGTGCCATTGCTAAAGGCTATATTGCCGATAAAGTAAAAGAACTACTTATAGAAAAAGGAGTCGAAAGTGCGATTATCAATTTGGGGGGGAATGTGCTTATAATAGGAAACAAGAATGATGGAAGCGATTTCAGTATAGGTGTACAGAACCCTGATTCTATAAGAGGAGAATACTTAGGATTGTTAAATGTATCCGACAAATCTGTTGTATCATCAGGTGTCTATGAAAGATTTTTTATATATGAAGGAGAGTCATATCATCATATACTTAATCCATTTACAGGGTTTCCGCAGGATAATGAACTAAAAGGCGTCTGTGTTGTAAGTGACTCATCAACAGATGGGGACGCATTTTCTACAGCCATGTTTTTAATGGGTAAAGATGAGGGGATGGAATTAATTAATAATACAGAGGGTATAGATGTAATATTTATTACTAAGGATAATGAGTTATATCTTTCATCAGGTCTAAAAGACATTTTTGAACTTGCACCCGGAAGCGGCTATGCGATTGCGGACTATCAATGATGTTTCGGAAAATCTCTTTCCACGCATTGAAGTTGCCAATCAAACAGGGCTTATGGTATAGTTAAAGTGTATTTCGGTAGGAAGAAGGGGCGCAGATGTCTAATAAGAAACAAAATAAAGTAAAGCATAGGATATGGCTTTTATTAATTATCGGATTTGTTCTTATAGAATTTCCGGGAGTGTTTTTCATTAATCGTGTACAGCCGTATATCTTGGGATTTCCGTTTTTATATGGCTTTGTTATACTTGTATGGATATATATGTGCTTCGTTTTACTTTATGCTTATAAGTGCAATTGGGGGGAAAAGTCGGATGAATAAACCTATTTATAAATTGTGCTGTTGAATTTATATCCTACACCTCTTACGTTAACGATATACTCAGGGTTCGATGGATTCTTTTCTATTTTTTTTCTCAAATTACTTATATAAACCATAATGGTTCGTGCATCATTTTCGAGACTGTCCATTTTCCAAACCATTTGAAATAATTGTTCCATGCTGTAAATTCTTTTGGGATTTTTAATCAGAACAGCCAATAAATCAAATTCTTTTCCAGATAAAAAGACTGGTTCTCCGTCAATAAATACTTCATGACTATCCAGATTTACTTTTATTCCGGGGTACTCAATAATAGAAGGCGTTTGATTTGTTTGCTGGGTAAACCGATTTCTTCTTAGGTGAGCTTTAATTCTTGCAATTAACTCATTTGGTAAAAAAGGTTTCGTGACATAGTCATCTCCTCCTACCGATAAAGCTAAGACTTTATCCATTTCCTGAGATTTGCAGCTTAGAAATACAATTGGAGCATTGGTGTATTTACGAATTTCAAGACACAACTCGATACCATCTATATCCGGAAGCATAATATCAAGGAGGATTAAATCCGGTGCCTCTGTTTGTAAATCTTCAAGAGCTTGTTGTGCATTTTGGGCAGTTAAAACCTAGTATTTTTCTTCCATTAAGCATGATTTTATCAGCTCAAGAATTTCCATTTCATCATCAATAACTAAGATTTTTTCTCTGGCCATACATAAGTCTCCTTTCATTAATAAAGATACATGTATCATAAATCAAGGTGTATAAAAAGGGATAGTAAAATGGAAGGTGCTCCCCTCGCCAATTTTGCTGTCTACCCAGATATTTCCTTTATGAAATTCTATTATTTCCTTTGAAATAGCAAGCCCTAATCCACTGCCTTCATAATTTTGATGGATTTTGCTTCTGAAAAACCTGTCAAAGATATTCTCCGTATCTTTCGGCAAAATACCGGGACCGGTATCGGAAATGGATACCAAGAGATAATCTTCTTCGTATTCAGTTAAATTTATTAGTATTTTACCACCGGTTGATGTGTATTTTATGGCATTGAAGACGATGTTTGAACAAACTTGATCAATTCTTTCAATATCTATAATAACAAAAGATTTCAAAAAAACCTCGGAAATTTCATAATTTATTTCAAAATTAATATTATTCTGAAAAATATCCCATTCATATTTTTCCAATACGTCTTTTATAAATTCCGATATTGTGATTTGAGAAAAGTTGAAAGAGATTTGTTTGGATTCAAATTGTGTCAGCTGAAATAAATCCTGAACAAGTCTTTGGAGATGTAGGGATTTCTTATATATCAAATCAATATAGTTTTTCTTAGTATTCTCTTCGAAACGACCTTCTTTTATTGCGGCAATATATCCTACGATAGATGTAATTGGAGTGCGAAGTTCATGTGAGATATTAGTCAGTAAAGATTGTCTTGATCTTTCCGTATTTTTTAAGTTTTCTTCCACTATTTTGCGATCGGTAATATCCCTGATAATACCTTCAACACGTGTGATATGGGTTTCTTCATCCACAAAAAATGTGGATTTCTGTTCGGTCCAGACATAGTGTTCCGATCTATGCTTCCAGCGCAAAGTGAGCGGCTCTGAAAAAGAAGAATATGGGTCTATCAATGCTTCCAGAAAGGGACTATCATCCGGATGTATGATTTCAAAAAATATATCAGGATTATTATAAAAATCCTCCGGTGTGTATCCCATAATTTTTTCGCACGACGGGCTGACATATTTAAAATACATGGTAGGCTTTAATTGGAATACATAAATCATATCTTGAGCATTTTCTGCCATCAATCGGTAGAGAGTTTCGCTTTTAATGAGCTCCTCTCTTATTTTTTGAAGATAAATAAGCATAATGCTGAAGTTTAGTAAATTGGCCAGAATGATTTCACTTATATATCCCAATTGTGAATTCCTGAAATCAGGGTAAAGATAGGGATAATAGGCTTTGTGAATGCCCCAGATAAAAAATATAAGAATGATAATTATTTTTCCTATATTATTCATCTTCCAGTATCTGAGGAGCATTATTCCGGTTACAACAGCAATAATGTTAAAGAAAGCTGCCGACAGTAGAGTAATGGTGACAAAAGGAAGCTGGTAATATACGGCTAAAGAAATCCATAGGATGTTTACAATTGTAAACTGAATCCAATAATATGGGAATTTTCTTCCAATAAAATAATAGGTGCCTGCTAATAGAAACAAGCTGTTGAAAAGATCACATACTTGTTTTGCTCCGATCAAATAAATAGACGAAGAATTAGAGATGAGAAATATACTGAAAACAAGACTAATCGCATACATGACCCAACTCAAGCCCCAATAATTAATGTATTTTTCACGATTCTTTGTAAAAATGTAAAAATAAAATAAAGAAATCAAAAATACAAATAGAATCAATATAAATAGTAAATAATAATTTTGAGACAGATGATACATTTTGTAATCTCCTTTTACAAATCATCTTGCTATTTTTATTGTACCAGAAAAATGCACAAAAAAAAGACAAAGAAATATTTAATGTTTTTTTATAAAAATTGAAGCTTATATTAAGTGTATTTTAATATTTGTTTGATATCATAATCATATATTTTACATTATTCAAAAAATTCTAAACATTGTATCAAGGGAGGATAAAAGATGAAAAAAAGGAAGTTCATGGCATTTACTCTCGCGTTAACATTGGTTGTTACGGCATTTACAGGCTGCGGCGGCGGTGGTGGCGGCGGTAACGAAGGTGGAGATGATAATGGAAATGCATCGGCAAAACCTATTGTTTTGAGGCTATCTTCTGACGCACCATTAGAGCACATTGCCACTGAATTGAACAACGAACTCGCAGAAAAGGTAAAGGAAAGAACTGACGGGAGAGTTGAAATTCAATATTTTCCTGCAAGCCAGTTAGGTGGGTATGAAACAGTTTATGAAGAAATCGTTAGGGGAACCATTGATGCCGGTCAGATTACCATACCGGATGCATTGGATGCCAGATTAGGTGCAGCTTATGTACCGTATTATGCTAAAAACTTTGAAGAAGCAAAAGTACTCTTTGCTCCAGATTCTTATCTGTGCACGGAACTGGGAAAGTTGACAGAAGTAAATGATGTCAGATTCCTCGGTATCGTTCTTGAAGGATTTATCGGAATGGCTTTTGTAAAAGAACCGGCTGATATGTTTACTCCCGGTGTAAATAAAGAAGTAAAGACCAGAAGTCCGGCCATGATAACTTTCCGTGTTGCACAAGAAGATCTTGGTTTTAATCCGATTACCGTTCCTTATAACGAAGTGCCAACCGCTATACAGACAAAAGTTGTTGACGGATGGGTCGGAGGAACTCCCAACATTAACTATGCTTGGGTTGGAGAGGTTATCAATTATATGTATGTGAATTATATTCATGCAGAAGCTACAAGTTATGTCATTAGCGAAAAAACTCTTGCCAAACTGTCACCGGAAGATGCAGATATCGTTGTTGAAGCATTCCAGGAACAAAGCATAAGGAGCTTTACACTTGCTGAAGAAAATGAGGAAGTGTACAAGCAAAAACTGTCT
Source organism: uncultured Eubacteriales bacterium (assembly GCA_964553505.1). GTDB lineage: Bacteria > Bacillota > Clostridia > Peptostreptococcales > JAAYPU01 > JAENZQ01. The sequence continues at coordinate 6,141 of CAZKKX010000058.1, forward strand.
GATGATTATGGAGTTGAAGTTGTTGAATTTACTCCGGAGCAAATAGATGCGTATGCTGATTTTGTTCGTGAAACCACTTGGCCACAGTTTGAAAACCAATTGACAAAAGAGTTGATGGACGGAATGAGAGCAGAAGTAGAAAAACTTTAAATAAATCAATAAATTATTATATGTTTTTAATAGACATGCTTAAGTAACTTGCTGAATGAAGGGAAGGGATACCCTTCCCTTCCCTTTGTTTAATTATCATAGAAAGGAGAGTCGTAATGTACACACTTGAAAACAAATTAGAACAATCATCATTATATGCAGTGGTAATCAAGATATTACGAATTGGTTTAATAACAAGTAATATTCTTGTTACATGTATTACATTTGCTGCTGTTATAGCTCGTGCAATGAACGTAAATTTGCTTGGCTATGAAGAAATACTCATTATTTGTGCATTTTGGCTTTATATGATCGGTAGCGCTTATGGTAGTTTTGAAGAGAGCCATATTAAAGCAGACATCATTGTTATTATGATGAAAGAAGGCTTTACTAAGGACTTGATTGCACTATTGCGCAACACACTAAGTGTTATTATAGGTATTATATTCTTGTTTTGGGCATTACAATTGTTCCAATGGAACATTATCAACGGACAGCAAACACCTGTCTGGCGTATACCGGTTACAGTTTCACAGTCATCCCTCCTGTTTGGATTAGCTGTCGGTACTTTTTTTCATTTAGTACATTTATATAATGAAATCAAAAGATTCATCTATAAATGGATTAAAAAAGTTGAATTTGTCGATCAGTTAGATGACAAGGAGGTTGATTAGATGCTTGTATTGATTGCTGTACTTGTACTTATTGTTGTATTGTTATTAGGCGTACCAATTCCTTATGCTTTTTTTGCCTCTACATTGGTTATTGTAGTAGGGGGAGGATACGATTGGACATTTCTTCTTCCATACGGGTTTAGCAAAGTCAGTTCCCTTATACTTGTAGCAGTGCCGTTGTTCATTCTTGCAGGTCAGCTTATGGAAAAAAGCGGAATCGGAGAAAGCCTTATTAATCTTGTTACTATGTTTGTAGGAAGAATTAGAGGCGGTTTGGGCGCGGTCATGGTTATATCCTGTGCTTTGTTTGGATCCATCTCCGGAAGCGGATTCGCAACGCTTACTTGTATTGGAACCATTATGCTACCGAGAATGGAAGCAGCAGGATATCCCAGAGGCGTATCCGCTGCACTTGTTTCAAGTTCTTCTCTTCTTGGACTGATGATTCCTCCGAGTTTGAATATGATTATATATGCTTTTATCGGGGGACAATCGGTATTGGCTTGCTTCCTTGCAACTATCGGACCTGGTATTCTTTTGGTAATATTATTGAGCTTAACCAATGCCTGGATGCTGAGAGATTGCAAAACTCTTGTTCTGACAGAAAAAATGGAGACAAATGTTTATATCAAGACATTAGGAAAAAGAACCGGAAGGGCTTTGCCTGCATTGGTTGCTCCTTTTATCATTTTAGGAGGTATTTATGGAGGATTTCTGACTCCAACTGAAGCTGCGGCAGTTTCTGTTATATACACTGTCCCCGTTGGGATTTTCTTTTATAAAGGATTAGACTGGGAAACTTTCAAAGATGGTTTGATTACTGCCGGCTGTACGGCAGGAGTTATTATGATCATGTTGTTATCGGTTATGATGTTGTCACGTCTGTATATAATGGAAAATGCACCACAGATGATCCTTAATCTAATGATGACGGTTACAGAAAACAGAATGATTCTGATTCTTATGCTGAATTTCTTTTTGATAATTATAGGGATGTTGATGGACGATACAAGTGCTATTCTACTCACGACACCTGTTTTACTGCCGGTTGCAATCGCACTGGATATTCATCCGGTTCATTTTGCCGCTATCATGGGTGTTAATTTAGGACTTGGTTGTGTTACTCCGCCGACTGCACCGTTCTTATACTTAGGCTCCAGAATCGGGAACGCACCCATCAACGAAATGATGAAACCGACAATGTGGTTGATTCTGTTTGCCTGGATTCCTACACTAATTATTACTACTGCATTTCCTGATTTAGCTTTGTGGCTGCCAAGATTCTTTGGCTTTGCATAAATCATACTAAAAACTATCTAAATATTCCTTTTAGGGGGGAGTTTTTCTCCCTCTCCTCTCCCCTTTTTAATACTTATCTTATCTCAATTCAATTTATATTTTCTGCAAAATTTCGGGATTAAAAAAATTGCAACACCGATACAATTCAATACAAAATAGACAAAGTATATTTCAGCAGGTCCGGTTCTATTTAAAACGACACCTCCGACGTATTGGCAGATCATTGCACCTAAACCATTGCAAACTGAAGAATAGATTGCAATGGCTGTTGATTTTGTTTCATTTTGGGTTATATCGGAAATATAACGCATAGCCATGACAATAAAAATACCATTGACAATACCTTGGAGCATAAATGCGGCCATTAATTGAGCAGGCGGAGGTGCTGTGCTGTACCAATACCACCTTAAAATAGAGATAAACATTGATGCGATGAGTAGTTTTTCTATTGAAAAATACCGTTCTGATTTTTTAAGAACAAGCATAACCGGAGCTTCACTTATACAAAAAAGAAAAAAAGTCATGCCAACACCTGCAATGGTGCCACCGACATAAGTATATAGGATGCTGAAATAAGTGTTATGTGCAATTATAGGACCTTGAATAAAGAATGCTGCAAAAATAAAAAGAAGATACTTTTTATTTTTAAATAATTGGTTGACACCTTGGAAATTAGTTAGGGTTGTTTTTTTATTATCAATAGTATGAATGTTTTTTAAAAACAAAACTGATATAAATGCAAAACAACTGTATAATATGAAAATCATATGTAAACCGATTTTTTGTGCGATGATTCCTGATAAAAAAACACCGAATGCAAAACCGACAGAACCCCATAAACGAATTCTACCGAAATCAGATGTATGACCCAAAACAATAGAATCCATTACAGGGAAAATGGAATTCTGAAACATGTACATCATTACATATAAAATTAATATGATAATATATTGTTTTGCAGACATAATGAAAAGGCTTAGTATTGCCGGGCAGGTCAATATTATCAACAATATCCTTTTGCTTTTCCCGGTACGGTCGCAGGCCATTCCCCATAAAGGGGTAGTCAATATTCCCGCTAATAGCCCCGAAGCGGTTATGGTTCCGATTTGTATGCCATTGAGCCCAATGCTTAATAGATACTGAGAAAGTAAAGGCAGAAGTGACCCCAATGCAAAGTATGAAAATATATATAAACCTATATAATAAATAGAAATATTCATTTTATCACCCTTAATGTTTTTATGTCAGCACTCCTTAAAAGATTATATACTTGTTTTATGTAAAAACAAATACCTTGAATTAATTTAATAAATTAAATATAATCAGAAGACAAATTAAATATAATTAAACCTAAACAGTTACACTTTAAGAGTAACAGAAAGGAGAGAGTTATATCATGCGAGTTAAGTTGGTGATATTGATTCTACTTTCATCAGTATTTTTATTCTTGCAGGGATGTGCAAATGATACAGAGGGTAATGAGGAGGTATTAAAAATAGGATTACTTCCGGACGATGCCTCCATACCGATAATGATAGCGGACGAATTGGGGTATTATGAAAATGAAGGGTTGCAGGCAAACATCCAATTATTTCGTAGTGCGGGAGACAGGGATGCTGCCATTCAAGCCAAAGAGCTTAACTGTGTATCTACGGATGTGCTTTCTTTAGGTTTGTTTCGTGAGAGCGGTATATTAACCTATGGAGTTGCTCAGACTGAAGGTACTTATGGTATTTTAATAAATAGCAATACCGATATTCATGATATCAGTGATTTGAACGGTAAGTCTATTGGAATATCATTTAACACTTTAATGGAATATCTTTTGGATACGGCGCTTGTCTATAATGAGATAAACCCAGATCAAACAAACAAGGTAAGCATTCCGTCTATTCCGGCAAGATTAGAAATGCTCAATAATGGACAAATTGATGGAGCTACACTTCCCGAGCCACTTGTATCCGGGGCAGTAGCCAATGGTTCCCGGTTACTGATCAGTAATGATGAATTTGATACTTTTCCAGGTATTTTAATGGTAACAGAAGAATATATTCATAACAATGCATCGAATTTGCAGGCTTTTTTCAGAGCCTATAATCAGGCGGTTGATTATATCAATAATACGCCACAGGATGATTATTTCAGTATTATAAAGGAAAAACTGGCTTTCCCGGAAGGTTCTGAGGATTACTTTCAAGTGAAAGCTTATCATAAGATTGTTTTGCCTGAAAAGCAAGAGATAGAAAAAGGCATGCAATGGCTTTTTGACAAAGGGATGATTTCAGAAGACTATACTTTTGAAGAGCTGGTATTGGATATGATGGTAAATTAAAGGTTACTTGAACCTCGAACTACAAACTATAAACCACGAACTTAAATCTATAATCCATAATCCATAATCTGTATTCATAATCCATAATC
>CAZKKX010000058.1:10784-13899 GCA_964553505.1 uncultured Eubacteriales bacterium
TCCATAATCCATAATCTGTATTCATAATCCATAATCTATTAACTAAAGGTATTTTTATATTTCAATCGCAGTTCCTTTATTTTTGAACTTGTTACATAATCTTTTGGCGTGACACTGGATACGGTAACAAATACAATGATATTTGTTAAGAAACCTAAAAAACCGGCTATTCCAATATTCAGATTATTAATAAATGAAAATATAACTAATGCTATGAGACCCGACAGTATTCCCGCTATTGCACCTTTGGAATTGGATTTATCCCAAAACAGAGCGCCTACTACGGGAACGAATACCTGAGCAGTGCCGCTTAAAGCTGTTAAACCCAATTGAATCAATATACCGGGATTGAAGATATAAGTTAAATAGGAAAGGATAGCAAAAATAACGATTGCTATTTTGCTTACATTCAGCAATTTTTTATCATTCAGATTCTTATTTATATATTGCTTGTGGATATCCATGGTATAAATAGCAGAAATCGAATGGATCTGAGAGTTTGCCGTAGACATTGCAGCAGCAGCCCCACCGATCAATATAATATAAGCCAGCATATATGGTGCGTGATCCATGAATATACGCGGGAAAAGCGTATCCGGATCAACCAACTGACTCTTGAGTAATATTCCGGCATTTCCTATTAGCATTGGAGCGATATTGATAAAGGAAATGGCCGACAGAAGAAGAGGCATAATATAAAATGTTTTAACATCTCTTACGGCATACATTCGAATCCACAGAGGAGGTCCCATTAGTGCGCCGATGGGAACAATAATAAACATAGAAATCCAGAGTAATGGACCGGCAGTGCCTTGAGGTCCACGAAGCGTCAATGCAGCTGGGTAGTATTCATTAATTTGTAAAAATAAGTTTTCGATTCCATTATAATAGTAAATGATGAAAAAGCCTCCAAGAAGAGCACCTACTATAATCAGCAATTCATAAAATACATCTGCCCAGGCAACAGCACGAAGACCACCTGTCCAAACATAAATGACGATGACTGTTGTAAATAGAAATGCACCCATCTCACTGGGGATATATCCCCTTGAAGCGGCCTCTATAAGATATGCCCCTCCTGAGATTTGTATTTGAAAATAAGGTATGGTAAAAAGCATCATGACAAAAGTAACGATAATACCTAAAATTTTTGAGTGATAAATATCTGTAAAAAAATCTGTTGCAGTGATATATTGATTTTTTTTCCCATAAAACCAGATGCGTTTGCCAATTTCATAAAATAAAAGCCCAAAGAGAACATCCCATCCTATAGTTGTCCAATAAACAGGGCCGTTTGAGTAATAATAAGCGGTGGATCCCAAAAATGCAAAAGCGCTCCACCATGTAGCCTGAACAGTAATAAACAAAGCAAATACGCCCATATTTCTGCTATGGATAAAGAAATCTTCGATAGTGTTTTTGTCTCTCTCGCCTGCTTTTGCGCCAATCCACAGGGGAATGAACATGGAAGCGCCAATGAATAGGATTGCTAATGTACTTTGTTCCATTCTGTTCTCCTTTCATCAGTTTTATCTCCATCCTGTATAGGGTGGAGGCATGACATCTTAATTATTGAATAATGATTGTATAAAATCGCACATTCTATTTAAACCCTCTGAAAGAACCTTTTCGGAACAAGCATATGAAATGCGAATAAAATCATCCATTCCAAAGGCAATTCCAGGTACGGCTGCTACCAAGGCCTCGTTCAAGAGATTATCACAGAATGCAACTGAAAATGAACCATGATAATTCAGATATTTTTTATAAGCGGAAATATCAAGAAAAATGTAAAAAGCGCCTTCAGGATACAAATATTTTAAATTAGGTACTTTATCTAAAATTAAAATTGCAGTATTTCTTCTTTTCTTATATTCTTTTTTCATTATTTCAGGCTCATTACTGCATTTATTAAGAGAGGCTACTGCGGCCCATTGTGAAATCGTTGAGGGATGAGAAGTTAAGTGACCTTGTATTATTGAGATAGCCTTAGCAATTTCAGTATTAGATATAGAATATCCGATTCTTAATCCTGTCATTGCAAATGATTTAGAAAACCCATTTATTGTTATGGTTCTATCCTTTATGGCATTACTTATAGATGCAATACTTGTGAAGGCATCTTTAAAGCATATTCGTTCATAAATTTCATCTGACAATATATAAATGTTGTTTTCAACGCAAAAATTCCCTATTTCCGTTAATTGTTCCGAAGAATAGACCAAGCCTGATGGATTTGAAGGGTTAGTCAAAAAAAGCATTTTTGTTTTTGGTGTGACATAAGATGATAAAAGTTCAGGCGTTATTTTATATCCTGTATTTCTCCATGTATCTATAAAAACAGGAATTCCCCCGACTAATTTAATCATTTCAGGGTAGCTTACCCAATAGGGCTTTGGGACAAGAACCTCTTCTTCTGGATTTAAAATCGCCATTAAAGTATTGGATAGAGCTTGTTTGGCTCCGTTCGATACAACAATGTTTTCTATTTTATAAGACAAATTGTTTTCGTTTTTCAATTTTTTGATTATTGCTTGCCGCAGTTCTAAAAGACCTTGTGCTTTATCATATTTGGTTTTATTATGATTTAAGGCCTTAATGGCTTCGGCTTTTGAAATTTCAGGGATATTAAAATCCGGTTCACCAATACTTAAATCAATTAAATCCTTTCCCTGCTGTTTCATTTCCGAAACCCTCAAGCTGATATTAATTGTGTAAGAAGGCGTAACTGTATGTATTCTGTCTGAAATCATGTGATCACCTCGGTTCAACAGATCCAATTCGTTCATCTGCAACTACAAATATACACGATAACTGTTCATACGACAATGTTTAATTTCTATGATTATTTAATCAAGGTGTAAGTTCTTTATTTTTTACATTATATATTATCTTCTTTCTAAAGAGAATAAAAAAAAGCAATAATTGGCATTATAAAAAGTATTGACATATGACATACATTTATATAATATATCACATACGTTCCGTTGACAAATCATTCGTAAAGGTTAAATAATTAAGCGATTAATATTGCGCTTTATGAAAGATTAAAAAAGTTTTAAAAAGTTGTTGACAGAGCGAGAGATAGATGATATATTATTAGATGTCGCCGCTT
>CAZKKX010000059.1:0-13716 GCA_964553505.1 uncultured Eubacteriales bacterium
ATAGCCTTGCTCTGAATTCTTCTCCTTTCTTTTTGTGACAGTCCTTCCGTCAATGGATATACAGGAACCAACGCTCCCATTTCCCCATTTTCTGCCTCAGAAAAATCAGGATGAGTCATCCGTTTTTTTCCGTTGATATATACTTTTCCATAAAAATAATATCTTTTTCCTTGTTCAAAGGATTTAGAGTAATAAGATGTATTGAAAAATAATATTTCCATGCTGCCGGAATCATCTTCAACCAATAATTTCAACACCTGTTTTCTGTTTCTAACAAATTTGCTTTTTCTGATAATTATTACTTTTGCCCGGATCATAGTATATTCATCATTTGCTACAGATGTGATTGACTTTAAATGTCGCCTGTCTTCATAAACTCTTGGAAAAGAATATAATAAATCTCTGATTGTATAAATATCCAACTTATTCAATTTTTCAGCTTTTTTTGATCCGATACCTTTAATCTTGTTTACCGGCTGTTGTAAAATTGTCTGCGCAGACATAATATCAACCCTTAATTAAAATATCTCTTTTTGCAACTTTTTTTGATTTGATTCCCTTTATGTAAATAAAAATTGTCTTCGGAGTTACACCTACCGCTTCAAAAACATTTCTTTTTATTTCTTGAATTAATTTGTGAGTAATTCTTTTAATGCTTGCGCCAAATTTTATAATAATATAACAACGAATTAGAATATCTTCATCACTTCTTCTGACATCTACGAGATAACTGTCCATGTTGTCGGAAATCATATTTATGACAGCTTGTCCCTTAGAATTAGTAAGGCATATAACTTCGGGGCTCTCATTTATAATGTATTTAACTATTTTTTCTATTATACGCTTATCCATATTTATGCTACCATATTCATTTTCAATTTTAATGAACATCTCTATCACCTATCTTTTAGTTATTTAATTATCTTTTATTATAACTGAGTTTTACTTTAAAACAAAGCATTAAAAAAACTTCAACCAAGGTATACTAATTATTATTATTAGTTTTTCTTGATAAAAAAATTATATATAATTTGCTCGTTTTTTTTGTCAAAATTAATTTTACACTTACTTAAAATTATGTTATAATACTTTTGTTTGACTCGGAAAAAAATAATTTGAAATAAATTTTGATTTGTTATTGAGGAGGTGTTTTAAATGTCCAGAACTTGCGAAATATGTGGCAAAGGACAGATTTCTGGTAATCAGGTCAGCCATTCAAACAGACACACAAAAAGAAAATGGAATGTGAATGTACAAAAAATCAGAATCATAGAAGATGGTTCTGTTGTAAGAAAAACTGTATGCACAAGATGTATTCGATCAAACAAAGTAACAAGAGCAATGTAAAAATTTTTATACTGACTTAAAAAGTACGGTTCTTTTCAACTTTTCGGAAGAAATAAGATCCGTACTTTTTCTTCTAACAGAAAAGTTTATATCCAAGATATATAAGCATTAATCCGATAATAACTAGCCAAAGTCTATATGGAAGAACAAGAATACCTATGATAGATATTCCAAGTATTAACAATATTAATCCGATTATTTTCATTTCCGCATTCCAAAATGAATATCTACCTTTTCTCACCTTATCACCTCCGTAATAAAAAAATATATATTAGAAATATGCATATAAGACTCGTCAAAATAATATACCAATATAATAATGGGATTACCTCTATTAAAATAATTGTACCTGCAACGGCAGAAATGATACCAAAAATTTTCCTTGAAAATTTTTTTCGCCTCAAAGTAATCACCTTACTATTATAAAATTTGTTATTATATTATATTAAAGAAAGAACTTTTTTGTGACTGTCTAATTTCTGTATTATAATTGTATGTATCCGATACTAAAAAAATGAAATCATAACCTCCTCTGTTACCCCAATCTATTCATTGAAAAACTTAAGGAATTGGGTTTAGAAGAGTATCAATATGTATTAGGAGATAGGTAAAAGTTTTTGAAAAGTTTCTCATTCACCGTAGCTTTTGATTATAAGCAAATCACCTTCTTTTTTATATAAGCTGCCTTCTTTACAAATAAGTTCATTGCTGATACCAATGGAATCTTCCCGCCGTATCGTTGCATTTTCCAATGGATACAGGAAACCTTTCAGAGTGACCCCTTCAGTAACTGGGCTTACAGATATAAGTGATATAATCTGTCCGACTTCACCTTGAATAACATTTTTGTCTTCAGATAGAAAAATCTCATTATATTCATCTATCAAAGCGCCTTTGCAATGATTTCGCCGAAGATAAAAAAGCAGTTGAATGTTTGCCAAGGTATGATCGGCCCTTGTTCCTCTGCATCCAAACAATCCGATTTTCCGTGCATTCCTTTTAATGGCACTCTCAACAGCCAAATGAGTATCCGTATAATCTTTTTTTTTGGAAAAAATATCGGTTTCAATACCTTTTTTATTGTAATAATCAGCCGTTTCAAAAGGGATAGAGTCAAAATCTCCAACAATCAAATCAGGAATTACATTCATTTCAAAGGCATGTCTTGCCCCTCCATCGGCACACACAATAAAATCATATCCCTTTTTTATAATCGTTTTTATTTTATTATAATCCTCTATAGCACCATTAGATATAATCGCCGCATTCATTGCATTCACTCACTCCTTAAGCTGTTTAAAGCCAGATAGCTGATAACGGATAATAAAAAAAGTTATTTATTATCTTTTATCTGCCTTAGGTTTCCTTCATTGCTTCCAGAAACCTTTTTGTGCTTGCGTATACGTCCTCTGCTCCGAATATTGCAGAACCTGCAACAATTACATTTGCGCCTGCATCGATCACTTCTTTAACATTATCCAGTTTGATTCCGCCATCCACCTCAATGTCAATATTTAGTCCTCTCGAATCTATTTCATTTCTTACATCAGATATTTTCCCAAGCATCTCTTTAATAAAAATCTGTCCTCCGAAACCAGGATTTACAGACATAATCAAAACCATATCAATATCATTCCATACATAATCTAAGTAATTAATAGGTGTAGCAGGGTTCAAAGAAATCCCAACTTTATGCCCTAAAGACTTTATTGCCTGAACGGTTCGATTTAAATGCATACATGCTTCGGCATGGATGGTAATAATTTCAGTGTTATCGGTGGAAAATTTCTCAATATACCCATCAGGGTTTTCTATCATCAAATGCACATCCAGAGGAATGCTTACCTTGCTCTTAAGGCTTTCCAATACTAAAGGACCTATAGAAATATTAGGCACAAAATGCCCATCCATAACATCGACATGTAACAGGTTAGCCCCGGCTCTTTCCACTTCCCTGATGCCTTCCAAAAGGTTTGAAAAGTCCGCTGATAATATTGACGGTGCTAATTTTATCATAATTAATATCTCCTCTGCTCCTGTATTTCTTTCAAAAAAAGTAAATAAGAATCGTATCGAGATGGTGCAATTCCATTAGTTTTAACTTGATTCTTTATCTCACAATAAGGCTCATTCAGATGTCTGCACCCGCTGAATCTGCAATCTGCTATATAAGGTTCAAACTCTGGAAACAAATACGCGAGTTCTTCTTCATCAATGTCTCCTACTTCCAAAGATGAAAATCCTGGAGTGTCCAAAACGCTACCACCAAAGTCCAATTCCAACAACTCCACGTGGCGCGTCGTATGTTTTCCCCTTTCTGCTTTCTGACTGATGTCTCCTGTCCGAAGCCTCAATCCTGATTGAATCGAATTGAGGAGTGACGATTTTCCGACTCCGGACGGTCCGGCAAAAACACTGGTATTATTTTTCAATCTTTCCTTTAATTCTCGTAAACCTTCTCCTGTTTTTGTACTGGTGCAAATCACATCATACCCGGCACTTTCATAAATAGAAATCATATTAGATTGATTTATATTATCTGTGAGGTCAGATTTGTTGAAGCAAATACTTACACCAATATCTTTTTTTTCAAGTGCAACCAAAAACCTATCCAATAAATTTAAATTCGGATCAGGTCTTGTAAATGAAAAAACAATTATTGATAGGTCCACATTTGCCACAGGAGGTCTGATAAGATAATTCTCCCTTTTTGATATTTCCACTATCACCCCGGTATCATCATCTTTAATATCTACCATTACTCCATCACCGACAACAGGGATAATATTATCTTTTCTAAATATTCCTCTCGCTTTGCATTCAAAAATATGCCCGTTCTCCGCCTTCACATAATAAAAACTACTGATTCCTTTTATGATTTTGCCTTTAATCATAAAATTGCCCCGTTTCAAAGTCGAGATTCTTTTCTGCAATCATAGCATCGTCAAAGTATATTGCAATTCTGGCTTTTCCTGTTCCACTGATTAAAATATCCTCTTTACCACTGTTTTCTTTATTGTGTACTTCATTATAAATCATTTCTATGTTTCCTTCTTGGATTTTAAAAATCTTTATGGTAAAAATATCATTCATTGCCTGATCATAAAAAAGCCTCATGGGTACTTCATGATAAATCGTTTCTGAATCATCCGACTCAGGAGTATCATCAGGCTCAACTCCTTCCGATCCTTTGCTCACTATAAGGCTAATTGCCGTATTTTCTTCTATCTCTTTTCCTGCCTCAATGCTTTGAGATATTATATGGTTCTTTTCATATTCATCGCTTACTTCATATTCGATGGTCCCAATCTTCAACCCGGCAGATTCTATATTAGATTTCGCCTCATCCTCAGGTTTTCCGATGACATCGATCATCAATATTGTTTTTATTTTTATTCCGTCACTTACCACAAGGTCAACATCCGTGTTTTCCGGTATTTCCTCATTGGGATCAGGAGCCTGTCGAATAATAATACCTACGGGTAATTCGCTGGCTTCTCTTGCAATAATACCTTCACTAAGATTATTTTTCTCCAATAAAAACAATGCGTCCTCCAGTTTTTTATTAATAAGAGTAGGCATTTTGACCATTTTTATTCCTTTGCTGACCACCAGTCGAATTACAGCACCCTCTTTAACAATAGTTTGCGGGTCCGGGTCCTGTGATATAACTTGACCTTTTTCTACTTCTGTACTGAAAGCTTCATTTATTTCCGGAACCAATCCTTTTTCATCCAATAAGGTGACTGCTTCCGTATAATCAAAATATATGGTATCCGGAACATTAATCTCTTTTACAAAAAATAAATCTTTCAAAAATAATACTGCATTGCTAAAGGCAAAAGCAAGAAATATCGCCGAGGCAATTGCACTAATTCTAATCAGAAAGCTTTTTCGCAAAAAAGCATTTCCTTTTGTTTTTGTTTTTGTTTTTTTGTTTTTACGTTTACCCATATTCTTTGCTGATTTTTCTCCGGATTCAGCTATAACCGGCATTATCCGTGTTGCTTTACTGTCTGCAGAATCTTTATATGAAACTTGATAATCGGCAGTAAAAACCCTTTCCAGGTCATGAAGTAATTCCACGGTTGAGTGATATCTTTTTATCTGAATCTTTTGAGTTGATTTCATTATAATAGATTCAAGGAACTTTGGTGTTTTCGAATTTATTTCGGACGGCAGCCTCATTTCTTCACTAATATGTTTCATAGCTACCGAAACAGGACTGTCACCGTCAAAAGGAACCTTACCGGTAATCATTTCATAAATAACAATACCCAAAGAATAGATATCAGATTTCTCATCTATGTATCCCCCTCTGGCCTGTTCAGGAGAAAAATAGTGTGCGGATCCCATAATACTATCTCCACTTACAATGGTAGAAGATGTTACTGCTTTTGCGATACCGAAATCTGTTACTTTTGCCCGACCTTCTTTGGTAATTAGTATATTATGAGGTTTTATATCTCTATGAATAATGTGATTTTTATGGGCATGATTTAATGCCGATGCAATCTGCTTTGAAATATGAATGGTTTTTTCTGCAGACAACATTTTTTCTTCTTCTATAAGTTGACTTAATGTTTTTCCTTCAATATATTCCATTACAATATAATGAATATTTCTTCCCTCAACCCCTACATCGTATACATTCACGATATTTGGATGTGATAAGCTGGCTGCTGATTGGGATTCTCTTCTAAAACTTTCAATAAGTTTTTCATTCTTAGTGAACTCCGGTTTTAAAATTTTAACAGCCACATTCCTTTTTAATAGTCTGCATCGGGCTTTAAAGACAACAGCCATTCCGCCTTCACCTATTTTTTCAATAATTTCATATCTCCCGCTTAATATTTTGCCTATTATCATTGTATATCATCGCCCCCGTTTTTTAAGGCAAGAATAGTAATGTTGTCCTTGCTTTGCCTGGAATTTACAAGTTTTACAATTATGTCACAAGAAAGTTGGATATTTTCTTTATCTGAAAATAGATCTATTATTTCATTTTCATCTACTTCTTCATACAACCCATCTGTACACAAAATCATTATGTCTTTATCTTTTAATACAATTTTATACATATCTGCTTCTATTTCCTCAGTCATACCTAAAGCCTTTGTAATTACATTTCGCTGAGGATGATTTTCTGCCTCTTTAAATGATATTTTCCCGCTCCTTAATAATTCCCCTGGAATAGTATGATCTTCAGTGATTTGTGTAATCTCCTTGTTGCGAAGCAAATAGGCCCGACTATCTCCCATATGCGCCAAAAAAACTTTATCGGAAAAAGTATATAAAATAATAATTGTTGTGCCCATTCCTTTATATTCAATATCGCTTCGAGCAATATCTAAAATATTATGATTGACCTTTTTAATGCAGGCAGATAAACATCCATAAACTTCTTTGTCACTTGCATCTTTGTCTAAAGAATTATGCATTAAAAAATCGGCAGAACTCTCTACTGCAGTTTTGCTTGCAATATCCCCTGCATTACATCCACCTACACCATCTGCAATGATAAAAAAACGACGATCTTCTGAAACAAAATAAGAATCTTCATTTTTTTCTCTCATCACACCTTTGTCGGTTTTTACTCCTATCTGCATATTCATCCTCCAGAAAATATCATAGTACGATTATATAAAAATATATATGGTATTGTCATTCCTTTTTTAGCATTTTACAAATAAAAAACCCATCTGTTTTATGTATGTTTGGGAATAACTGAACATAATCGTCTTTCATCTTCAAACTTTTGAATTCATCTCCATTCGGTTTGATAACTATGAAATTCTGATTATTACTTAGAAATTTTCTAATGACCCCCTCATTTTCGCTGCTATAAATCGTACAGGTACTATAAACTAATGTTCCACCTTTTCTTACATAATCACCGGCATTTTTAAGCATATGGTATTGTATATCGGTAAATTCTTTCAACTCTTCTTTTTTTCTATTATACTTTATTTCAGGTTTTCTTCTTATAACACCCAATCCGGAACAGGGAACATCTGCCAACACTTTATCGAACTTGTCCACTAAATTATTATCATAAATTAGTGCATCATGTATATGAGACTCTATAATATGAATATCATGATTTTTAGCTTTATCGTCAATCAGTTTTATTTTATGAGAATGGATATCATGAGCCACAATCCTGCCTTGGTCAGCCATGAGCTCCCCTGCAAATATCGTCTTTCCTCCCGGAGCTGCACATATATCCAAAACCCGGTCCCCTTGCTCAGGACTCAAGGCTTTTACAGCCATCATGGAACTCTCATCCTGAACCTGATAAAACCCTTGTCTGAAAAACTCATTATCTATTATATTTTTACCTTTTACTATAAGTGCTTCCTTTACAAACCTTCCCTGCTTTACTTCAAACCCTTTGCGGAAAAGCATTTCGGATAAATCATCGGAATTTGTCTTAAGCCCATTCAACCGCACAGTAACTTCCGGAGTCTTGTTTCCTGCAATCAGCAGGGATTCGGTAAAATCTTCGGGATACACTCTTAACCATTCTTCAATCATCCATGGTTCATATGAATACTTTATGGAAAAATATCGTATTATATCTTCTTTTCTTTCGGGGAGTGGGATATTTTCTTTGCTTCTCATGTAGTTTCTCATAACTGCGTTTACAAAACCCGAATGTTTTTTAGAGTATTTTCTGGCTAATTGTACACTTTCATTAACCGCGGCATATGGAGGCACTCCGGTTAAAAAAATGAGTTGGTAAAGCCCCATTCTAAGAATGGTTAAAACTTCACTCCTCAGCTTATTAAAACCTCTCTTTACAAACAAAGATATGACATAGTCAAGAAAAATTTTGTTTTCTATTACACCATATACGATTTCTCGAATGAAAGCACTTTCATTTATTTGGTATTTTCTCGAATACTTGTTTATCAACAAATTCGAATATGCCCTTTTATTCTCTACTTCCAATAAGATTTCTAAAGCAGCTTGCCTATCGCTTTTCATGAGTAAACCTTTCCCATCTTAAAATCTTCAATGATAATCCTTAAATCTTAAAACTATTTCTAATCCAACCCTTTAGAGCCTGTTTCCAACACTCATACCTGAAACCTGAATTCGCTTTCGCTCTGCTTTACCTTCTATTTCTGAGCAACATCAACCTCAATAAGTTTCCTATAGCAACTGCCATTGCTGCCACATATGTCAGTGCTGCAGCGTTCAAAACACTTTTTGCGCCTTTGATCTCATTACTTGTAATTATATTATTTTTCTCAAGTTGAAGAATAGCTCTACTGCTGGCATTAAATTCAACAGGAAGTGTAATGACCTGAAAAAACACGGCTGCAGAATAAAGATATATCGCAATATTAATAAGGAAATCTCCGCCGCTACCCATGAAAAACCCTAATAACGCCAATGGAAATGCAGCCTGTGAAGCAAAACCTACAGTTGGCGCAATAGAATTTCTAATGCTAAGCGGAACAAAACCTTTTGCATGTTGAATAGCATGACCTGACTCATGTGCAGCCACACTTACGGATGCCACAGAAGTACCGTTGTATACTTCACTTGACAAGCGAAGAACACGTTTCCTTGGATCGTAATGATCAGATAATGACCCTCTTGCATACTCAATTTCAATATTGGAAAGACCATTATGATTTAATATTTTTCTGGCTGCTTCCATTCCAGTAATGTTATTGCTGTTCCGAACACGCAAATATTTTGAAAAAGTTGTTTTCACCTTTGCTTGTGCATACAAAGCAAAAATAATCGCCGGAATTAGAATAATCATACTTTGATAATATCCCATTCCATAATATCCCATTCCATAATATCCCATTTTTAATCCTCCATTCCTATAATATAGTTTGTTTCAATTTTGTTTCCTCTTAAATATTCATCTACTGTAACAGGTTTTTTACCAGGAAACTGAATTTTATTAAGAAGAATTATTTTGCCCCCTGCAGAAATTTCTAAGCCATTGGAAGATGCTGAAATAATGGTACCGTCAAGTTCGGTAGTTTTCCTGTCTGTAGATTTAGCTTCCAGAACTTTTATCTGGAACCCTTTATAAGTGGTAAATGCCTTGGGCCATGGATTTAATCCCCGAATCAATCTCTCAATCTCATCTGGCTCTTTACTCCAATCGATTCTTCCAATTTTTTTGGAGATCATTGGAGCATAAGTTGCTTCATCATTGTTTTGCTTTTCTCTTTCAATAGTACCAGACTGAACTTTAGCTAAAGCTTCAACGATGAGTTTTCCACCTTTTGCAGCTAAAACATCATGTAACTCACCTGTAGTATTAAGCCCTATATCCACTTCTTCTTTAAGGAGCATATCCCCTGTATCCAGTCCTTCATTCATCTGCATAATTGTAATGCCTGTTTTCTCTTCTCCATTTATTATAGCCCAATGAATGGGTGCTGCTCCTCTGTATTTGGGTAACAAAGATGCGTGAATGTTTATACATCCATATAAGGGTAGTTTTAATACCTCATCGGGAAGAATTTGACCGTATGCTGCTACCACAATACAATCTGGCTTCAAAGCTTTAAGATCTTTCAGAAATTCCTTATCTTTAACCTTTTTTGGCTGCAGTACCGTAATACCTCTGTTTAGAGCAATTTCTTTTACAGGTGTGTATTGAATTTTTTTACCTCTTCCTTTTGGTTTATCCGGTTGAGTAATTACTGCCAATAATTCATGCCCTGCTTCATGTATCTTTTTCAGGGCTTCAACAGCAAATTCAGGTGTTCCCATAAATACAATCTTCATATTATAATCTCCACTTTTGTATCTTTCATAATCAATTAATCGCAATAGGTAATGTTTTCTGCCTTTTCAGTAAAAAGAATTCCTTCAAGATGGTCGATTTCATGGCAGAAAGCTCTGGCCATATACTCAGAGCCTTCATGTTCTACCTCATCGCCATTTCTATCCAACCCTTTTACCTTAACATACCTTGGTCGGTTTACTTTCCCTACGATCCCCGGAACACTGAGACATCCTTCTTCTCCTAAGAGCTCCTCCTGACTGGATTCAATAATTTCCGGATTTATTAACTCTATCAACCCTTCCCCGATGTCAATAACAATCAGCCTCTTAAGTATGCCAACTTGGGGTGCGGCCAATCCAACGCCATTATTCTCGTACATGGTCTGAGCCATGTCATCCAAAAGCTCTGTGATTTTTAAATTAACTGTTTCAATCCTTTTTGATTTTTTCGTAAGAATCTCGTCACCTTTTTTAACGATATTCCTTATTGCCATTTCTTTCCCTCCTGCTACATGAAACTATACGGATTAATATCGAAAGCAATATGATAACCCTTTTTTTCAAAGCATTTATTTCTTTTTATACTGTCTATTATACCCCTGAATCGAATCAGGTCAACCGGTTTACATTTAATCAAAATTTGGAATCTGAATAAATCATTAATCTTTTGCCTTGGTGCAGGGCGGGGACCTAAAAAATAATGTATACTGGTCCACCCTGCTTTATTCTTCAATACTTTCATAACATTTTCCGACAATCGACCTGCTTTATCCTCCTCCTCTCCCGAAATCATTATCTGTATTATATCTACAAAAGGCGGATATTCCAACTGCTGACGCATTAAAATCTCATGATTATAAAATGACTTATAATCATGTTGTGAAGCCGTAATAATCGCATAATGCTCAGGTTTGTAAGTTTGAACAATAACCCGACCTACATAATCGCCTCTTCCTGCTCGTCCCCCAGCCTGTGTTATTAATTGAAAAGTCCTTTCACTTGACCTGTAATCCGGAATATTCAGAGAAATATCTGCCGCAATAATACCTACAAGCCCCACATTAGGAAAATCTAATCCCTTTGCAATTATTTGAGTGCCAACAAGTATACGTGTCTTTCCCTCTTTAAAATCCCTGAGAATTTTTTGAGTGCTTCCCTTTTTTCCTGAAGTATCCAGGTCTAACCTTTCACAAGAATAAGCAGGGAAAGCTTCTTTCACAAAGGTTTCAACTTTTTCAGTCCCGATTCCAAAATGCTTAATATAACTGCTTCGGCATTCCGGGCATATCTCTGGCATTTTTCTTTGATACCCGCAATAATGACATACACATGACTCAGAATGTAAATGATACGTCATAGATATGCCACAGGATGGACACTTTAGCACATACCCACATTTACGACAGGAAATAAAAGAAGCAAATCCCCGTCTATTTAAAAACAAAATCACCTGTTTTTGAGACAACAAGGTTTTATTCATCACATCGTAAAGTCTTTTACTAAATATGCTTTTATTTCCATTGCGGAGTTCTTCTCGCATATCTGCCATTTCTACGCAGGGAAGCGAAACTTTATTATATCTGCTCAAAAGCTCTATACGGCGATACTCCCCTGTTTCACATTTATAATAGGTTTTTACTGTCGGCGTAGCACTCCCCAGTATAAGCACAGCTTTATTGATTTCCGCCCGCTCTTTGGCCGTATCGACGGTATTATATTTTGGTGTATGATCAGACTTATATGACGGCTCATGCTCTTCATCTACAACGATAATGCCTATATCTTTCATAGGAGCAAATAAAGACGATCTCGCACCGATTACGATGCGGACATCTCCTCTTTTTATTCTGACCCATTCATCATACCTTTCTCCCAGCGAAAGCCTGCTATGTAAAACAGCAAGTTTTTCTTTTCCAAACCTGCCTTTGAATCTCTCAATTACCTGAAGTGTCAGAGAAATTTCCGGGACCAACATAATAGCATTTTTACCTTCATTAATGGTGTTTTGTATCAACTGCATATATATTTCTGTCTTCCCGCTTCCGGTAATACCGTGAATAAGGAAAGCCTTATGTTTTCCATTTTTAAGAAAAGGCATAATATCTTCAATTGCCTTTTTTTGTTCATCGGTCAATGATTTTATTTTTTTTACTTCTCCTTCTATGTTCAAATATGGCACTCTATTTTTTTCAATTTGCGTAATTTCAACAATTCCCTTCTTTTCAAGCGCCCTGATAGTTGACATCTCAACAGCATATCTCTTTTTCAACTCAGTACAAGCCATTACGGTTTTTTCTGATAAAATATCCAAAAGCAACGACTGTTTTTTACCAAGTCTGCCCAGACTTGCTATGTCATCTTTCCAATTACTGTTCTTCAATTTTACATAATATCTATGTACACTTGATACTTTGCTTCTTAGTTGTTCTTTAACGGTTATAATGTTTTTGCTTTTCAAGAAGGTTATTCTTGCCTCAGCTTCTTTACCTACCGATTTTACAATCTGATTCAGTTCCATTTTGCCTTTCTCTTTCAGCAACCCTATAATCCTTCCATCAATTGTTTTTCTATCTGCTTCTACGTCTTTGCTTACTAAACGAATTATTTTTGTACTACTCATAGATGCGCCTGAAGGAATAAAACAGGATACTGCATCTATATAACGACACCCATGCTTTTCTTTCATCCAACAGCAGAGTTTTACGGATTCTTCATTTAGTGAAACTTCATCATCTAATACTCTCAATACCCATTTCAATTTCTCGTTATCCATATTGGTTGTATTCTTAATGGAAAATACAAAGCCGTCATGTATCTTGTTTCCTTTTCCGAAAGGAATCAAGACTCTGGATCCTATTTGAACGTCTTCTATGCATTTATATGTATACAAATAATCGGTATGATTGCTTTTTTTATTTAGGACGACTTCTATATATTTCATACACCCACCCCAGTTATAAAAATATAAAAAAGTGGCCGATGCCACTCCTCCAGTGAATCCATCGGCAACTCGCTTCGCTCCCTTTTTACATAATAGAAAATCAATATTTCTTAATTATATAAAAAGAGTAGATTCTCCTACTCTATGGTATATTCCTTTACTTTATCGATTATGATATCTGCAACTTCCGCCTTGCTTTTTATATCATAATGTGTAATGTTTCCATTGGATTCTACTATTTTAATTATGTTCGTATCTCCCTTAAAACCTGCCCCAGATTCTTTAACATTATTGGCAACAATAAAATCAAGATTCTTTTTTGCTATTTTCTCCTTTGCATGTTCAATAACACGATCTGTTTCGGCTGCAAAGCCTACTAAAATCTTCCCATTTTTCTTTTTACCTAATTCCATAAGAATATCCGGATTTTGCTTAAGCTTGATATTTACGTTGTTTTCATTCTTCTTTATTTTACTGTTTTGGAAGACTTCCGGTCTGAAATCAGAAGGAGCAGCAGCTTTTATTACCACATCCGCCCATTTAAAATAATGATTGACTGCCTCAAACATGTCTTCTGTGCTTCTGATATCTACTTTCTTAATATTCTCTGTACATTTTAAATTGACAGGTCCGGAAATCAAAATTACTTCTGCTCCTCTTCT
>CAZKKX010000060.1:0-13585 GCA_964553505.1 uncultured Eubacteriales bacterium
AAAGTTGATTGTTTTTGCAGGTGCCATAGGTCTACCAACGGTGGTTCCAGCTTTTATCGCCGGTCTCTTCTGGAAAAAAGCAAACTTGAAAGGGGCAGTTGCCTCCTGGTTTGCCGGTGTTATCACTTGGATTATCGGCTTTGTTGCCGCTTTTCCCTTTACGAAAGAAGCTAACTGGTATATGGTTAATTTTGAAAAGTGGTACTGGGTGGATGAAGGTGTTTGGGATGCACTTTTCTTCGCTACTATCCCGGCAGCCGTTGTGTGTGCCCTTACCCTCATAATTGTGACATTGAAAACTCAAAAATCAGATCCGCCTAGGCAGATGTTGACTGCCGATGGTCAGCCTATGGACGATAAACCCCTCTTCTTCTGGTCTAAGAAGAAAGAAGACTAAATTTCGACTCAAAAAAAAATCAATAAAATTAAGGCTCTGTGTCAAATGTTGGGGTCGAGCTCTTGTAAAACAAAATATGCAATATATTTTCTGGAGGTAGAGTAAAATCTACCTTCAGTTTTTATGTTAAGAAAAATTATCTTTATTTGATTGTCTTAAAGCTATTAACTATCAACTTTTGCACGAAAAAGTAAGTTGGATGTTAATAGTTCAATGAGAGACGTTCAATATATTTATTCTTGTTTTGCAAACGAACCCTTAAGATAGGGTTAAGCTTCAGCAAAGACGCGGTGCGCTAAATCTACGCAAAATGTGATGTAGGGACCGGTTTTTACAGTAAATAATATTTAAGTCCCTTAATCGAAATTTACTGCAAAAACTAATGCAAACCTGCTAATAAATACATTAAACATCTCTTACGCATTGAAATTGAAACGCATGAGAGACATTTGCAAAAGTTAACTAAATTAAATGATAGTTAGGGGAGATAGTTAGGGGATAAGATAGTTAGGGGACAGGTTTATTGTCCCGATGTCATTGGCGGAGATTTTAAATTAAGAAGAACTTCTTTCTTTACATATCTTAGTGTTTTTCCATGCTTTATCGAAACTATATAAATAAAGGTACTAAAGTATACTGTGAAAAGTAATATTACTATAAATAATTATACTAAAAGAGAATTTTAAGTAATTCAAATTATTGTTAACATTAATAATGAAAAGATATACTTCTGATAATGTTAATAAGAGATTAGATTAAAGGAGGAGTTTAAAGATGACAACACCAAAAAGTTGTTGTGGGGATATGCAACAAGATTCTTCAGTTACCTCATTTGATAGAATTAAGAGATTGTTAGATAAATATTTTCAATATAGACCATCTCTTTGCATTGAAAGAGCTATTACTTATACAGACGTATATAAAGAAACTGAAGGTAAAAGTGCAATAATACGAAGGGCGATGGCATTTAAAAGATACTGTGAAGAAAGAGAAATAAATATTTTAGACGATGAATTGATTGTAGGAGGAGGCGCATCAAAACCCAGAGCTGCTATTTTTTGCCCTGAACATGCTTCGTCTTGGTTAGAAGAAGAAATAGATGAGTTAGCTACAAGACACCAAGATCCTTATGATGTAACGGAAGATCAAAAAAAAGTTTTAAAAGAAGAAATTTTTCCTTACTGGAAAGATAAAACCACAAGTGCTCATTGGCTGAATCGGATTCCTGACGAAGTAAAAGAAATAGCCGTAAAAACTGGAATAATTGATGTTGAGATTAAAACTCAAAGTGCACCAGGAGAGATTGCCCCTTATGACGAGATGGTATTAGAAAAAGGCTTTGGCAGAATTAAAACAGAGGTGGAAAACCAAAAAAGCAAGTTAGATATTTCTAATCCTAAGAACTATGAAAAAATTATGTTTTATGATGCCGTATTATTATGTGTAGAAGGAATAATTTTATTAGCAAATCGTTATGGTGATCATGCTGAAAAATTAAGTAGTGATGAAAAAGATCCAAATAGAAAAAAGGAATTGCTGGAAATAGCAAGAGTATGCAGAAATGTTCCCGAAAAACCTGCTGAGAATTTTTGGGAAGCGATACAGTCCATATGGTTTGTTCAAATAGGATGTTATATGGAAGGAAACGGACCTTCTTATTCGCCGGGCAGAGTAGACCAATTGCTTTACAAATATTATGAAAAAGATATCTCAGAAAAGAAAGCAACAGTAGAAGATATTTTAGAATTGATTGAATGTATGTATTTGAAATTTGCGGAGCATACATGGTTTCTCAGTAAGAATGCTTCTATGTATTTTGCAGGATATCAGCCATATCAAAATATTTGTGTGGGTGGCGTGACAAAAGCTGGGGAAGATGCAACTAATGAATTGTCTTATCTATTTATAAAGGCAAAGATGGAAGTAAGGTTACATTCACCATCCCTATCTGTAAGAGTACATAAACAAAGCCCTGAAGAATTTTTGATAGCAGTAGCGAAGTTGTCGCAAATCGGAACAGGTTTCCCTGCTATTCATAATGATGAAACAACGATAAAGATGATGTTGCTTTCAGGGGCTAATATCGAAGATGCCAGAAATTATTGCATGGTAGGGTGTGTTGAGCCTTATATACCTGGAAAAATGTCAAAATGGACTGACGGAGGGCATTACAATTTTGCTTCTGCAATTGAATTTGCTCTAACAAATGGTGTCAGTATTATTAATGATAAGAGGAAACTCGGTGTAACAACTGGGAACCCTGAAAACTTTACTTTTGACGAATTAGTAGATGCGGTAAAAAAGCAACTTGCATATTTTATTAAAAATATTGCAATAGCATGTCATATTACAGAACGCCTGCATGATGAGCTAACGCCATATCCTTTTATATCCTCAATTATTGATGGATGCATTGAAAAAGGAAAAGATATAACAAAAGGAGGCGCAACATATACTATTGGAGCTGCATTCATAGGAACAGGAATTGCTGATTTATCAAATTCTTTGGCTGCCGTTAAAAAATATGTATATGATGACAAAGTTATAAGTATGCGTGAACTTGTGGATGCAATTTATAACAATTTTGAAGGATATGAAAACATAAAAACATTAATTGAAAATAATTGTCCGACTTACGGAAATGATATTGACTATGTAGATGATTTTGCAAGAGAAATGACGAATTTTATCTATCATGAAATATCGAAATATGATTCTTATAGAGGGCCCAAATATATTTCCGGTTTATATCCGGTTGCTTCTCATGTTCCGCATGGTTTAGTGGTTTCTGCTCTTCCATATGGAAGGCTTGCCGTAACACCTTTAGCTGATGGTTGTTCCCCAAAAGGAGGAACGGATATCAATGGGCCTACTGCAGTTTTAAAATCTGTATCTAAAATTAATCATGATTCTCATATTGCCGGAACTCTTTTGAATATGAGGTTAGATCCAGCTATTGCAGAGGGAGAAGATGGAGCTCGAAGAATTGCTTCGTTGATAAGGTCATTTGCTGATTTAGATATATATCATATACAGTTCAATATAATATCTTCAGAGACTTTATTAAAAGCACAGAAGAATCCTGAGAGATATCGTTCACTAATTGTTAGGGTAGCTGGGTATAGTGCATATTTTGTAGAATTATGTAAAGAAATGCAGGATGATATTATTCAGCGGACGGTTCATACAATGAAATAGAGCGCCTATTATTTATCCTATAGAATAAATGCAGAGATAACATTTTCTAAGTAAGTAAAAGAAACATTATTTTTTGACTGCAGTCAATGGAAAATTGACTGCAGTTTTTAAAAATAGATTTTTTGGAAATTAATATAAATAGAATTTATTTCTATTCTGCTTATTCTATTCTGGGTTTATAAGTGAGAAGAAGCTGTTATTGCAGATGTACTACTTAAGTATACTATTATGGTAAAAAAAGAGAATAGAAACTTAATTATTATACTTTTGATTACTTATATTATGTATATTTATTATATATAATTATGCTTAATAATTGTTACTTTATTGAGAAGATGAAAGAGAGGTGAAATGATTCTATGTTATCCGCTAAACAATTACCTATTGACATTAAAGGTTTGACTCCTGAAATGCAGCAAAAACTTGAACAAAGAATTTGCGATTTTGAAAAAGAGCATGAGTCTGAGGTATCGCAAGGGGGAGCAGGTTATATTCCCAAAATAACGAAAAAAGATTACATCTTAGCTGTGTTGGTAAATGGTATCATTCTAATTTACTACATTGTGGCTGTTTTATTAGCGTAAAAGAATTAATTATAGTTATTTCAAATTTTTTAAAAATGTATAGTATAAGAAATTTTGGTACTTTTTTGATACAAAATATAAATTTATAGGGAGGAGTGTATCAATGTCAAATAAATCGATTATTTCAAATGAAGTATACACTTCATTACTTCCGGCTAATAAAAAAGATAGATGTTTCGGAATGTGGGACCTTATGGCCGTACAAATTTGTTTTGGTATTGCAGCATGGTTTTTCTTGACTGGAAGTCAAACAGGCATGCTTTTACCTGCAAAAGAGGCTATTCCTACAATATTGGCAGGGAACTGTATTCCAATTTTTATTATTGCGTTTTTGGCACTTGCGCCTGCAAGATATGGGATAGAGCAACTTACTGCTTCAGCAGGAGTTTTTGGACATAAAGGATCAATATTAATGTTGGTATTTTTTATGTTGGCTCTGTATCCTGCAACGGCAGTTGCAACACTTATGTTTGGACAAAGTGCTACTAAGTTCGTGTCACAGTTGGGCGGTCCAGAATTATTAAGCACAGAAGGTGCAGGTGTAATTATTTTTGCGCTATTTGCTTTAATAGTAGGAACATATATTGCCTTTCTTGGACCAAACGCTTTGAAATGGTTTACAAGACTATCTGCAATTTTTATGATGCTTGTAATCGCTGGGCTAATTGTTTATTTATTCTCTTATCATGGCTTGGATGCAATATTCAACGCATCACCGGCAGATCCTTATACTGATGCCGATATGGGTCTTGGCATGGGAATTAAATGGAGCAGAGCAACAGCACTTGAAGTAAATGTAGGGTTAGGTCTTTCTTGGGGTTTCTTCTTTGGACAGTGGACCAGACTTGCAAAGACAGAAAGTAACGGATATCATGGCTGCATGTGGGGCTGGGGTATTCTTGCAGCAATAGCAGGTGTATTTGCAGCTTTTACAGCGCTTGCAGTAGGAACATATGATCCTACTTTATGGATGGTTAAGGTAAGTGAAGATGTAAATGTGAATATTCTTGCTTTTCTTGGATTGTTATTATTTGCTGTTGCGAATATCAGCTCAGTAGCCACTTTAATTTATCCTGGAGCAATTAGTATTAAAAGTAGATTGCCAAAGATAAACTGGACTGTAGCACTTCTTATAGCTGCTGCTCCTGCATTGATATTATTAAATAATCAAGTTTATTATATGATTAGTAATGTATATGCTTTTATTGGATTAGTGACTGGTGTCTATTCAGCTATAATTACTGCTGATTATTTATTCATTAGTAAAGGAAGGTTCAGAATGAGAGAATTTTTCACTACTAAGGGATATAGGTTTGCCAACGGCTGGAATCCGGCAGCTATAATAGCTACTTTAGTAGGATTAGCAACATATCTGCTTATATTAAACCCATTAACGTGGAATAGTCCAACGGGTCTGTTTCCATACATCACTGCAGGAATACCAACATTTATTGTTACAGCAGTTGCATATACTATTTTAATGAAAGCCTGGATATTAAAAACTTACAAAATACCGTTCATTAATGATCATGAAATGGAAGAAGTAGTAGAGTAATAGTTGTATTAGTGTTAAGATGGTGGTTTTGTTGTAAGATAAGACCACCATTTTTATATATTAGCGAGGAGAAAAATGATAAATAATATTAGTAAGTTTAAAAAAGGAATTGTATTCGATATTCAAAAATTTTCAATTCATGATGGGGCAGGCATACGTACTTTAGTGTTTATGAAAGGATGTCCTTTGAGATGCTATTGGTGCAGCAATCCTGAATCGCAAAAGTTTAATCCTGAAATAGCATTTATTAAGAATAATTGCATAAAATGCGGTTACTGCTATTCAGAATGTGAACAAGGGGCGATTGATTCGAAAAATTATGATATCAATAGAGATTTATGCATAAGTTGTGGGAAATGTACTAAGCGGTGTCCTGCAAATGCAAAAAGAGTAGTTGGGTATTCAATCACTGTTAAAGAACTATTTCAAGAAATTGATAAAGATAGAATTTTTTATCGTAATTCAGAGGGTGGTGTTACTGTTGGAGGAGGAGAGCCAACAGCTCAACCTGAGTTTGTTTCAGAATTCTTAAAAATGTGTAGAGATAACAATCTAAATACGACAATTGAAACATGTGGATATGCGAAATGGGGAGATGTTGAATCAATTATTGAACATGTTGACAGTGCTTTTTTTGATATAAAGTGTATGGATACAAAAAAGCATAAATTGTTAACTGGTGTAGAAAACAGTATTATATTAGATAATATAAAAAAGGCAGCAAAAAAAATACCCATAACAATACGCACACCTATTATACCAGGATTTAATGATGATGAAAAAAATTTAATTGAGATTATTAATTTTTCATCTGAATTGGAAAAAGTACAAGAAATAGAATTTTTGATGTATCATTCTTTAGGTGTATATAAGTATGATTGGCTTGGGCTACAGTATCAGTTATCTCATGTGAAGCAGCCGGATGAACAATATAAAGAAAAGATCCGAAAAATTACTGACAGAATAACTAAGTTAAATATAAAAATCACTTAATAGACACAAAATGAGATATTTTCTTATTTTAATTATATGGTATAATTATATACAAGACCAGTAAGCCATTATATACTCATTTTATGGGGTGATAAAAAAATGGAAAATTTCCTTACAAACTATGAATTTAGTTATTTAAACCAAATTATAGCGGAGTTGTATGATGAGCAGGATACTACGGTTGCATATAGGAATTTTTTGGAGAAATTAAACCAATTAGTATATTTTGAAAAAGGAGATATTTATTTTTATTATAATAGACCGGGAAATTTCAAAATGACTGATTTCATTTTCTGGGGATGGAATGAGCCTGAACTAAATAAATATTTGGATTATTACTATACAATAGACGATGTGCTTCCAATTGTAGCGAGCAATTATCCAACTATGTTCAGATGCTCCGATATATTTATTCAATATGAAAGAAAGAAAACAAGATATTATAAAGAGTTGATTGAAATTGTAGGAATGCACTATTCATTAGAAGGGAATATTTTTATAAAAGGTGATGATTTTTACGGCGGGCTTGGGCTACATCGTTCAGATAAAAATAAGAACTTTACTTTAAAAGAACTGAACATAATAAAAAATATAAGACCTCATCTTGAAAATATTGCTAAAAGACATATTGTGAAAAAGAAAAATCAAGAAAATAATATAAATTTGTATAATTCAGATATACTGAAAACATTTAAACATTTTTCAAATATTCATATGTTTATAATGGATGAAAACTTAAAAATATGTTGGTCATCCTTAGAAAATGATAATAATTTAGAAAAAGATATTGAGCAAATGATGATAAATAAAATAAAGGAATTATGTAATAATATTTTGCGAAACAAAGAAAGAGATAATTCAGTTATAAGGGCGCAAATAAATATTGATAATCAATTCTATTTTGCCGAAGTACTTAGAATACAAAAAGAAAATCACATGGAGGGGAATAGATTATTAGTAGTTCTTTCTAATATAGCAGGCATTATGTGGGAAATAATTAGAGAAATAAAGTGTGAGTATAAATTAACTGAAAGAGAATATGAAATACTTAAACTGGTCCTAATGGGCTACGATAATAATGAAATTAGTAAAGAAATATATATTAGTCTTTCAACAGTAAAAAAGCATTTAGCCAATATTTATGACAAGCTTGGAATAAAAAACAAGAATCAAATTTTTAATGTAATAATGTATACATAAGAGAATAGATAATTAAGAGAGGGACAAGGGGACAGGTTTGAGACCACTGGAAAACATATGCTAAAAAGTAACATATTTTATATTTTTTTGAAATTATGGATATGAGAAAATCCTCCAAAATGGTATAACGTAATTGACTAAAAAAACACTACCAAGGAGGATTTTTCAATGCTTAGGAACGAACCTAAACAATTTAGTATGTACTCAATATTATACAATAAAATAGTAAGCGTAAAATAAGATACACATTTAAAACAAATAAAAAAATGAGATAATGCTCCCAGCCGATACATAGTGCAATATCGGTAGAAGGGAGCATTGTTGACATATGAGTAAGTATAAACAAGAAGAACAAAGGCAGCTATGGTTATCTAGAATTAATGATCTTGTAGATAGTGGGCTAACCCAGTTAGAGTGGAGCAGACAAAAAGGAATCTCAGTAAGTACACTAAGATATTGGATACGCAAATTGAGAGAACCTGAAACAAATGAGGATGCCCCTCGCTGGCTTGCTGTAGATATTAACACAGACAATCATATAGCGCATCTTAAAGCACCAGAAATAGTAGGATCGGCAGAATGTATAAAAATTAAATACGATAAATTTACAGTAGAGTTTCCAGTTGGCTGCAATGCACAAACGATGCTAAATATTTTACGACTTGTTAAGGAAGTATGATTAAAAGAATTAAAAGCAGCACTCCTGTTTATCTTTCCTGCACACATACAGATATGAGGAAGTCCATTAATGGACTTGCAGCCATAGTCCAGGGTTCATTCAATCTTGATCCTTTTGAAGGAGCGATTTTTGTGTTTTGTAACAAGAACAAAGATAAGATTAAAGTGCTGCAGTGGGATAAAGATGGTTTTGTGCTTTACTACAAAAGAAGAGAAAAAGGCAGGTTTTGCTGGCCGACTCTATCAAATGAATCTACTACTGTAAATGTAGCAAAAAATGATCTAAATAGACTTCTTGATGGGCTTGTTATGGAACAGTTCATTCCCCACAAACAGTATACGGTAATATAGCTAAAAATGTTTAAATTTCAATGTTTTACTGGCATTTTTTGCTTGTTTTTGATGTCTATTTATGGTATAATTAGAGCATGAAAAACGTTAAAAAATCAATGGATTTAGCATCCCTAACAAGAGAAGAATTAGAGGCAGAAGTAATGCGTATGTCCATGCAGTTGGAGGAAGTATCTTCAAAGCTTACCTGGTATGAGGAGCAGTATAAGCTTAGTAGAGCACAGCGCTTTGGTCCTTCCAGTGAACATACTCCTTTTGATCAAATGTCTTTTTTTAATGAAGCAGAATCAGAAATGTCTAACTTTATGGCTATGGAGCCTAAGTTTGATGAAGTCAAGATTCCTTCTAAAAAGAAGAAAGGCCATAAGGCACAGATTACAAGAAGCCTTCCTACAAAGATAATAGAATACACGCTATCATCGGATGAGTGTGTATGCCCTGAATGTAAAGGACCACTACATGAAATGAAAAAGGAAATCCATAAGGAGCTTACTGTAATACCTGCACAAGTAACGGTAACCCAAAGGGTGAGATCTATATATGCTTGCAGAAACTGTGATAAGAACAATACATCCACACCCATCTTATCTGCACCTATGCCAAGGCCTGTCATTAAAAACAGTTTAGCTTCTCCTTCTATGATTGCTCATATCATGCAACGAAAATATGTAGATGCAGTGCCACTTTATAGACAAGAACAACAATTTAAAAAATATGGACTTATGTTAAGCAGGCAGACACTTGCTAACTGGATGATTAAATCTTCTAATGACTGGCTTCGACCAATGTATAATCTGATGCATGTAGAACTTCTTAAAAAAGAAGTCCTACATGCAGATGAAACCGTTTTAGAAGTTTTATGCGAGCCAGGAAGAGAAGCAACGACTAACAGCTATATGTGGTTATACCGCACAAGCAGCGATAGCATCCCAATCGTACTTTACGATTACAAACAAGGACGATCAGGCGATTACGCCGTTAAATACTTAGAAGGCTTTAACGGTTATCTTCACACCGATGCCTACAGGGGGTATCATAAATTATTAAAGAATAAAGATGATGCTTCTGAGAATGTAACCCTTATTGGATGTTGGGCACATTATCCAAGAAATATGATTATCCGAGAAGAATCCTTAAAGGCTGCATAGACACTAAGGGAGTTTTTTTGCTTCTCGGATAATCTTAATCAACTTTTTATCTAAACATTTAAGAAATCGGGCATTTCATTATTCTTTTTGGATTCTTGAGGGACATCAGAATTTTGGGAGAACCATTTCTCATTCCATTCTATCAAGTGCTTGTCCACTGTGTTTTGTGACAATTCCGCATAAATCTGTGTTGTTTGTAGTGATGCATGTCCAAGGAAATTTTTAATGACTACAATTGGAACACCCGCCTCCAACATGTGGCTTGCAGTTGAGTGCCTCATGGAATGCGGCGGATAACTGTGTTCCCTGAACAAAGACGGATTATTTGCCTTGGCCTGTCTTATGTACTTTTTAAAGATACCTTCAATGCAAGAAACAGTCATATGTTCATGTGTTTGGCTTGAAAAAATATGATTGTCAGGCTTTAAAGCTAATCGCCGGTGAGATATGTATTTCTGTAGCATCTTAGCACAGTTGTCCGGAATACCAATTCGTCTTGATTTCCCTCCTTTCCCCTTTATGTTCAAGGTAGCTCCTTTTATATTAAACTGAATATTTCCTACCGTAAGGTCACAGATTTCCTGTGCCCTTGCTCCACTTGCATACATTAGGCTAAGCAGCACCTTATCCCTGAGGCCGATTTGCTTACCGTCGTCAGGTAAACGAAGAAAAATTGAAACTTCTTGCACTGAGAATACTGCTCGTTGCTTCTTCTGTGCTTTTTTCATGGGGATTTTAATTACACCGCTACGAAATACGGAGGCAGCAACAAAATCCCGGTTCTGTGCAAACTCAGAAAAAGAAATGATTGCTGACAGCCTTTGGTTTTTCGTTGATGCACTACATCCCCTGTCTTTCTCTATCCAGTCAAGGAACTCCGTCATGGTATCAAAGGTTAGCTGCTCAAAAGCTATTTTGTCGGCAGGAATCCCGTTCATAGAATACATGAACTCTAACAATAACCTGAAAGCATATTTATACGAAGTAATCGTATTAGGACTTGCCCCGACTGAACATGGCATGTACTTTGTAATGTAACTATCCAGTAGTTCCAGAAATTTCGAAGGCTTATTCATCAAAACTCACCTCCGGAAAGATCTGTGCAGTGTAACCACCAAACCGTTCCATTGCATTCGGGAACATTTCATTGCTAAATTTAAAGTATTTTTCCGTTTCTTTCAGGCTGTCATGTCCCAGATAGATAGAAAGATATGGAGCAGAGTCATCAACCCTACGACCTGCTTTCTCTGCATTGGCAAAAGATTTGAATACAAACACATGCCTAAGGCAATGCATGCAGGGGCCTCTCTGATGTTTCTTTCTTCCGGGGAGGAAAATATTACATTGTTTCAGTATGAAATCAAACTTATGCTGAGCATTATGCACTGTTACTGGTTTCATTGAATCAGATGTAGGAAAAAGGTATACTTCCGGATAACCGACCATTCCCATGGCCATGCAATATTGCCCAAGGATTTCTGTTAATGAAGGATGCATGGGGACAAGCCTCTGCTTGTCACCTTTTGTATATTTCATTGTCAGCACGCCAGCATCAAAATCTACATCTTTCATTTTTAAAGAAAGTGTCTCACCAATGCGAAGCCCACAGCCATACATGAGGCGTAGAATCATTGGTAACTCCACATGGATGAAAATATTCTTCTGCGGCTTCCCTATTTGTAGGGTATCTGCAATGGAGAATATAAGTTTCATCTCATCATCAGAAAATATATACGGAATGTAATCGTCACTGACTTTTGGAATCGGCGGAACATAAGCATTAATACCATAACCATTAAGGTAAGACAGAAAAATTCTGACAACAACAACAACGTTAGCTATGGTACTAGTCTTTCCTGTAAGGATACTTATCCAACCGGTTACCTGCTCTTCTGTAAGATTTTTGTCATCACAATCAATAGAACAGAGGTATTCGTCGAACAACTTAAACGTGTGCCTATCATGCTCATAAACACTTTTGCTTTTTGATGTTTTCCGTAGCGCTAAGAACCAATTAATTTCATCTTTTAATACACTCTTGAGCTGGATCATGACTGTCCACATCCATCAAGGAATGTTTTAAATGAGCCTGACGGTTTTGGTACCTCTACTGCACACTCACGAAGCTTTTCTGTGTCAAGCTTTGCATAATGCTTTATTGCATCAGGATTAGAATGCCCCAGAATGGTCCTGACAGCTTGATATGGAACATCATCATTAACCATTGAACTGGCCAATGATGACCGGAATGTATGGGGGCCGTGTTTTCTTTCGGATATATCAATACTGGCCAATTCAAAGTATTTTGTTGTTGTAAAACGCAGGACAGAAGTGGTGATTCCCTGGTAAGGCGCTTTATGGCGAAGGAATACTGTGTTGCTTGCAACTCTGGGACGTGCATTGTTAATATAATCGGTTAGAGCTTCTCTGACTTCCAATGGCATTGGGAGGCGTAATGTTTCCCCATTTTTTTGCTGAACGAGAAAGATCTCTTCATGCTCGAAATCTAGTTCGTCCAAAGATAGTTTTGCGATATCACCTGACCTTAGACCGAGTCTAGTCGCCAAGAGCAGCATTGCATAATCCCTTTTGCCAACGTTACTCTTGCGATTTATGGCTCCTTCAAATCTGAGGATTTCTTGTTCACTGAAGATTGCCGGCATATCTAACGGCCGACTGTAGCGTGGAATTAGTGTAGAGAGGTCTAATTCGGTAGTTCCCCTAGCGCTTAACAATTTTAGAAACGCCCTAACCACGGCCAAACCATCCTTGTTTTCAATTGCCAGGCATGCTCTTGTGACGTAAGATGGGTTCAGAAATTGAATGTCTTGACACCCAATGGTAATACATGCTCTTAGGAAATTGCGTACGAATCGTTTCTTTGACTTAATGGTGATATCTTTGTTGCCAGCTTCAGCACACTCCGTGGCGAACAAGCCCAACGCATACTCGTAATTACTAGGCAATAGATTAATTTCATGTATTTGCTGAATCCGATATTCAGTGCCAGAATAAAAGTCATTGAGCCTCCGGATTGCCGTGAAAATAGCCTTCTGGCGTGGAGGAGCCAATTCGTTCTCGACAAGATAGGTTTTATAGTATTGCATACCGATTTAAGGAGTATAAGCATCGATGTCATTTTCAATCATAAACGTTTCAATTTTCCTAAGTGTACGGCGATAGTTAACCAGCGTACCTTGAGTGTAAGACTTGTCTTCAAGATAGTGTAGTAATTCATCAAGCAAGTCTCTAAACGATAGTTTTTTGATTTCTTCTGGATTCATAAAAATACCTCCTTTGAATGTTTTTTATAATTCCCATTCTAAGGAGATAATCGTTATGTGAGTAGATGTCAGACAGAGACAGTATTTATGCACCTCTCAAATAATTTCTCGGATAATCATATTTCTTGGATAATGTGCCTTATCTTACTTCTCGGATAAGGCACATGCAAGAAGAAAATATGATGAGGCCTTAAAAG
>CAZKKX010000061.1:0-13376 GCA_964553505.1 uncultured Eubacteriales bacterium
CTATCATTTTTGTTTTAAGCAGTTCTCCTGCCCTTTTAAGCTGTGTACGTATAGTTGCATCCTTTCTGTTTAACAGTTTTGCAATTTCCGAGGTGCTGTAGTTTTCAAAATAATACAAATACATAACACTTCGGTACTTCATGGGAAGCTCCAAGACTAATGATACGACCTGTTTATTATTCTTGTCTTTTATAGGCAGAGCCGCTTCATCCATACGGCAAAACCGTTTTTTCCATGGACTCCGCAAGAAGTCTTTGCATTCATTAATGGTTACTCTGATAATCCAAGCCTTTTCATGTTCGGAATCCACAAAAGCCTCTTTTCGCTTTAAAATCTTTATAAAAACATTCTGGCACATATCCTGTGCGTCAAATATATTTTTAACGTATGTCAGTGAAAGCCTTAAAACCATATCAGAGTACTTGTGAATCAACCTGGAAATGTAATCGTCCGTACGCAACGGTTCTATTGTCATTTAATAACTCTCCTTTTATAATGCATTTAGGTTAATAAAGGTAACCAATAACTCTTTATTGGCTGCAATTTGACTTTCTATAGTTGGACTTTCACTCTTAATACGATTGGAAATGCAAAAAATGTTTCAATGTATAAATATTTTTACATAAAAACCTTTTTGTCAGGAATAATTGTGGTGCTGATATTGCATGCTTTGTAAAAGATGTGTCTCAACTGGTTACAGGGATTCCGATAGTAAGAAAATCTATTTATAATAAAATTGATTTTCAGGGAAGAAAGACAATAATAGAAAATGAGCTTGTAATTTTCATTATCCCTTCAACGCCAATGTACTTATTCTGATTGATTATTTTTCACGCTATACATTTTTGTATCAGCCTTTTTAATCAATTTGTCCAAAGAATCGCCATCTTCAGGGAATTTGGAATAACCAATACTAACACCTAAGAAGGGAATATTCATTGCAAAACGATTTGAAATTTTTCCGTTAAATGTTGAAAAGAATAAGTCTATTCTTACTTCTCTATATATACAAACAAATTCATCTCCGGACATTCTATAAAGATTACCTTTGTTACCTACTGTTTCTATTGTTGCTTTAGTAAACTGTTTTAGATATTCATCCCCAACTGAATGACCGTATGCATCATTTACTTTTTTTAAATTATCAAGATCCATATATATTATTGTAAAAGGGGTATTTTGGGAAATGAGCTCCTCAAAGTCCATAAAGGCTGACAATCTATTCTTTATTCCAGTTAGAGTATCCGTATAGGCAAGATACTTGAGGAAATTTATACTTTTTGAATTTTTACAATTATATAAATTAAGTGATAACTAATAGCGGCTGTTATTGCAATTAATACTACGATTATTAC
The DNA here is from genome assembly GCA_964553505.1 of uncultured Eubacteriales bacterium. GTDB lineage: Bacteria > Bacillota > Clostridia > Peptostreptococcales > JAAYPU01 > JAENZQ01. The sequence continues at coordinate 1,356 of CAZKKX010000061.1, forward strand.
CTTCCAAAAAGTATTTGAACTTTCTCTAAAATATACAATAATTATAGAAACAGTTGCAAACTCTACTAAACTAAGCATAATGAGATATTTATTCATTACACTTGGAATGTTCTTAAGTATATATAAAAATTTATTATTTGCGAAATTTATGATAACAGGAGTGCTGAAAAAATAAATTAGGGTTTGAATGATTAAAGCAGTCTTAAACTGATTTTGTAATGCAAATGATGAGGTGATTTGAATTGATAAGTAAGTCACAGTCATTGTATGAATCCATGAAAAAAACATTATGGCTAAAGTTTTACTTGAAGATTCATGATACAAATATTTTAAAGGGAAAAAATACGTTAACCCAAGTAATATCAAAAAACCTCCATTAACATATGTTAATTGGAATTTAAACCTGGTTAAAAATGCAAACAAGAAAATTGAAACTGTAAAAAGAGTTAAAACACCAACAATTCTTATTATTGAATATTTCCTTTGGGAACAAAGATGTGAGGTTATTAAGTTCACAAACAACATTTCTAAAAATATAAAAATTCTTGCTAATTGTTCCAAAACTCTCTCCTCTTTCAAAAAAGTGTATTTAAGATAAACTTGGTACAAAAACATTTCAAGATGCTCTAAAGCCTTTCTTGAATATGCAAGTGTTCATCTCCCCATTCTTTTATTAATAACATAATAGGTTTTAAGCTTTTGCCATCTTGGGTTAATGAATATTCTACTTTTGGAGGTACTTGTGAATAAACTTTTCTATTTACGATACCATAACTTTCAAATTTTTTAAGCTGTTGTATTAGCATTTTTTCTGTAATTCCAGGTATTTTTTTTCTAATCTCTCCAAAACGCAAAGATCCATTTTGTAAAGTCCATAAAATCCACATGCTCCATTTACCACTAATTAAATCGATTGTAAAATCTATAGGGCAAGTATATATCTTTTTACTCATTGTGGCCATAAAATACCTCCTTTTATCCTTACATTTTATATAGTATTATACAAAAAAGTAGGTACTTGTTCAATAGGTAGTATTAATATAAAGTACTCTTATAAAAAAAATTAGGAGGATGCATGCAGTGAACAAAATAAAAGTTGGCAATAAAAATTATCTTTACCCAGTTCCTACAGTACTTGTTGGTGCAAATGTTAACGGTAACCCGAATTATTTAAATGTATCATATTGTGGCATAGTAAACCGGGTTCCTGCTATGATTTCAATTTCACTCAATAAATTTCATTATACTTGTAACGGAATTAGGGAGAATAACTCCTTTAGTATTAATATTCCATCAGCAGAAATGTTAGAGGTTACAGATTATTGCGGGATTGTGTCTGGAAAAGATGTTAACAAGGCAAAGCTTTTTAATATTTTTTACGGGGATTGCAATAATGCGCCAATGATACAAGAATGTCCCGTCAGTATTGAATGTAGCGTTATCCATGAACTAGATCTTGGTGGAAGCAATATAATTTTTATAGGAAAAGTAGTAGAAACATATACGGAGGAAAGATACCTTACACATAATGTTTTTGATTTGAAAAAGATTAACCCTATTTTGCTTTCTGTATACGAGTTTAACTATTATAGTGTAGGAGAAAAAATAGGGAAGGCTTGGGAAGTAGGTAAAAATCTAAAGAAAAAGAGAGTGAAGGTTTAGAACTTAGTGTTGAAAAAGGAATAAAATCGGCAAACTATCAATACCATAAAAAATGGTAAAAGGTGAGAATATGCCAATAATACAAATGTGTTTTTCAGTGGTTCCGAACCGTCTCCTGTGTTTGTGCTGTCATTTTCGATAAGGTTGTCTTTTGGGGATTTTCTATAAACATTATCTCATCATGTTTTAGGAGCACCGACTGCAATTTGTTCTGAGGATTCAATGATTTTCTCAAGTTTCGCAATTGTATCTTTTTTTTGATTCTTGCCTTTGGATTCTTTGCGCAATACAAAGCTTACATACTCCCAAAAAGCGGCAGACATGTTGTTTTCATTGGTAGCAAAAACCACAGATGGGGGTGATGTTTTTCCAAAGATTACTCCTACATCCTCTTTGACATAGATCATAGATCCTGTTGTTTCAGGACCATTAATAAGATAGACATTGTAATTATCAAAGGTCTTGAGCAGTTCTATAATATTTTGAAGATGCCTGTTAAGTTCCGCAGATGTATAAAATAGTGAAGTGTTACATAATATATCAGAAAAGCTGAGCATAATTTGACCACTTAGTATTTTTTGTAAATCAGGAATTGTAATAATTTCTGTAAATTTTTGTTTTAGTAAGCGTTCTTCAAATTTTTTCACTCTTGTTTCTTGGTAAGTTAACATTTGGTATTTATTATTACTTTCCATGCGTGAAAGAATACTTTCTGTAACATCAATAGGCATAGTTATGTTTGAAAGCACGTCTGTTTTTACAATGCTGTCCGCCTCCTCATTATCAAATTCTTCAAGAATGGGCAAAAAATCTTCCTTGCTTTCAGGTGTAAAAATACGCATAAGCGGTCTACAGAGGGAAAGAAAATTATTATATTCCTGGCTGAGAGCGGAGATGGTGTCTTTATCTGTAAAAAGAAAGTTTGCTGCATTTCTTGTTTCATTTCCTACGGAATTTGAAGTTACAGCGACAGTATGAGGTGCAATAAACAATGTTCGCTTAAAGACCCTGTCGCGAATTTTCGGATAATAGTACGGCTCTATGGCGCCTGTCATATAAATAGGCACCCACTCTTTAACAGCTGAAAATAGTTCATCATGACTGCGCGTAACAGAGTGAACAATCTTTACTTTATTACCATGCATTATTACTTGGGAGAAAAGCGCTGACCATTTTGCAGTAAACTCAGGGTTTTCAGTCAACCAATACATGCTCTCATCGCTATATAAAAGCAATGTTTGAGGATTTTTTTCTTTTAAAATGAGAGAAAAAGCAGACAAGACTGCATTTCTTTTACCTTCAATACCATAAAACACTTGCGCATCAGATGATAAATTTTCATTGATTATTGAAGTATCAACGTCTGAAATCTGTGGGGGTTTTTTAAATTTAAACTGCGCTATATTATCTACAAAATTTTTAATAACATTTGTATCGTTTGTTTTATCTGCCAGAAACCATTCATAAATCAGGGTTGTAACTTCCCCTATATCTGATGGTAAATTTTTCATTGAGACTTTAAGCCCTTCACTCAGGGCAGCCTTTTGATATTCTTCTCTACAATTTCTAGCAAAATATGCGGCCATAGACATAATATAATTTTCTTTCTTTGCGGGGGTACGTACTCCTCTACGCAAGCGGCTGACAAAAGATGGGTCAAGGGAAACATTTCGTGCAAGAGCAATGTTTGATGTATTTGTGATTTTCATCAGAATATCGAGCTTTTCTCCAAACTTCAAATATAACACCTCCAAGCACAATTTTAACACAGAGAAAATAACATAGCAATATTTGTTGGCACGGATCGTGCCTTCATTTGGCAATGCCAAATGGCTCAAAGATATTTTCATTAAGAGTTAGAGTAGTAAAATTTGGGTAGAGGTGATTTTTGTGACATTTGTGACGTATGAGATTAGATTTAAGACCGGTTTTTTTAAAACTCAATGTTATATTCTTAATATTTTTGAAAGGAAAATGATTCTGACTCCAAGGGAAAAAGACAAGCTTGAACAGATTGTTATCATAGACAAAGATTTGATAGCAGTAGAAATAATCAACAAAGACTCAAGTGGAGCCGAAATAGAAATCAAAACAAAAAATGAAAGCTATTTTGGAATCATAACAACCGGCATTGACCAGCTTCTTTTAACTCTCATCAGAGAATTTGGTAATAAAATTACTGTTATATAGAACATTAACCGAGAAGGGAGTGTGACAATCCGGAAATTATAATCTATCTATTGATTTACAAGTGTATTGTAAAGAGGAGGTTAGTATGAAAGATACTATTTTCAAAAAAAACTATCTACCGGTATTGATTGTTTTATTAATACTTATGACATTTTTTTCTGTTACTGCATCAGCAGAAAGCCCATCAGATATAACAGGGCATTGGGCAAAGGAAGAGATACTTAACTGGCAAAGTAAGGGGCTAATGACCGGTTATGCCGACGGCAGTTTTAAACCTGACAATCCCGTTACCAGAGCAGAGTTTATGACCTTGGTAAACAGAGCCTTCGGATTCAAAGCAAAAGCACAGATTTCTTTCTCAGATGTGCTTAATGAAGCATGGTATCATGATGAGATAGCAAAGGCTGTAGCTGCAGGATATATAAAGGGATATGAGGACGGCTCAATTAAACCGGACAACAGAATCAGCCGACAGGAAGCGGCTGTTGTTTTAGTAAGGCTGCTTAAGCTAAAAGCTGTTACTAAAGGTAGTGAGATATCAAAATTCAAAGATGTGGAAAGAATACACGTTTGGGCTAAAAGTGCAATAAATACAGTGGTTTCAGGCAAATATATGTCCGGATATCCTGATGAAACCTATCGGCCTGCTAATCCTATCACCAGGGCAGAAACAGTAAAAGTTCTCTCCAAATCGATTGGAGAGTTGTACAATTTACCCGGGGTTTATGGCTCTGATGAAGTAAATATAATAGAAGGAAATGTCACGATCAATACGTCAGGCGTTACATTACAAAATGTTTTAGTTAAAGGATTGCTGAACCTCACTGCAGGGATCGGTGATGGGACAGTAACTTTAGAAGGTGTAAGGGTGCAGGGAAAAGTATTGATTAGTGGAGGAGGAGCCGACAGTATTATCCTGGAAGACTGTGTATTTGATGACGAAGTAATGGTTGACAGAAAAGACGGCAGAGTAAGGGTAGCTGCTCAGGGTAATACAAAAATCAGAATCATCAGAGTTGAAGCAGGTTCGACAAAACTTGAAGAAAATTCACTTACAGAGGATGCGGATGGATTTATAAATGTTTATATGGAATCTGGTGAAGAAATAGATCTTGACGGTGATTTTGAAGAAGTGACTATTACGACCCCAGGAACCAAGCTAAACCTGATAAGCGGAAGGATTAACACACTCAATGCAGATAAGACTGCTGCCAATACCGAAATAACCCTTGGAGCGGATGCAACTGTAAACAAAATAAATATAGATGCTACAATTTCTGTATCAGGCAACGGTAGCATAGAAACAGCAGTAGTGAAGGCAGAAAACGTAATCATTGAACAAACACTTAAAAAAGTGGTGTTGGGGGAAGGGGTCTCTGCAGTAAGTGTAGCGGGGAAAATTGTTACTCAGTCTACAGAAAACACTCCTGTTAAGAAAACAACTACAAATGGCGGAGGAGGTAGCGGCAGAACCACACCTACCGTAACTTTGTCCTCAATAAATAACTTAACTCTTGTTACAGGAGAAATTAAAACTATTACAATAGATACAAATGCAAGGACCCTAAGTGCTATATGTGTTCAAAATGGTACAACCGTAACGGCTAATATTTATGAGAATAAACTCACCGTTGAAGCGGGTAATGAACCAGGAACAGCACAAATATCTGTCACAGCTGAAAGAGATGGTTACAAAAATAGGACAAGAACCTTTTATGTTACAGTATCTGATATAGGAGGGTCCAATACTTACATATTGACATTAGAAGCCTACCCACAAGCGGGTGGCAGTGTAGCCAACAACACTAACGCGGAACCATATACGGCAGGAGCAATAGTCAATGTGACAGCTATAGCCAATGACGGATACCGGTTTGCAAGTTGGACCGTTGATGGTCAAATAGTGTGTACTGGTGCTGCTTTCGGCTACACCATGCCGTCTGCAGATACAGCCTTAACAGCAAATTTCATCCCGGAAGGATATATTCCCATAGCTACAGCCGATGAATTAAATAATATCCGTTATGATGGGGTGAATACCTTTGGCTATGGTACTCCTTATGAGGGTGAATATACAGGAGGAATGGATAAAAAATATCTTCAAGTGACTGATATTGATTTGGATACATCCCCATATAATGAAGGGCAGGGTTGGCAGCCCATCGGTACTGCCTGGAGCAATCCATTTATAGGGGTATTCAATGGAAACAATCTGAAGATTTTAAATCTGTTTATTGATAGACCCGATAGTGAGGGTGTAGGCCTTTTTGGCTATGCAGGTGAGGGTAGCACCTTGATAAGTATGAGTTTAGAGAATGTAGATGTAACAGGAAAAGATTATGCTGGAGGTTTAGTCGGTATAAGCGAAAAAGGTACTATTAAAGAATGTCATACTACCGGAGATGTAAAGGGATACTTGGATGTTGGAGGTCTTGTAGGAAGCAACTATAACTTTGACTCTGATGTTTATGCTACCATAATTGATTCCGGCTCAACTGCCAATGCCACAGCTGCATATTCTGCAGGCGGGTTAGCAGGAAGCAATTATGGCTTAATAGAAGATAGCTGGGCGGCAGGGACTGTCATTATCGTAGGAAAAGATGATGAATATGCCGCCGGCGGACTGGTTGGAACCAACCATGGCTTTATTACCGATTCTTTCGCTTCAGGCGATGTTAATGGAAATTGTGGAGGAGGTCTGGTAGGTGAAAATTACAAAAATCCTGTTGCCAGTAACCTTAACGCTACTATTACCAATTCCCACGCCACAGGAAGTGTGAGTAAGGCTTGGTGTATTGGCGGTCTTGCCGGGTATAATAGTGGTGGAACTATTGGCAATTGTTATGCCTCAGGAGATATAAGTGGCGAAGAATCAGTTGCCGGTTTGGTAGGAGATAACTCCGGGGTGATTGAAAACTCCTTTGCTTTAAACAATATGATTACGAGAAGCGCCGGGAGCTACTCATCCTTTGGCAGGATTACTGGTTATAATCGCGGAACACTGGAGAACAATCATGCCTGGGTAGACATGAATTTTGTAAATATCGATTACACTCCCGTTTCTGATACAAATGGAGTAGACGGAATGAGCATTTTTGATTGGATTATTGAAGATGGTGAGGTGACCAATTTCACTTTAGTGGTGCCGGAAATGAGCGGTACGGTGACAATAGAAGGGGAACTCAAATATGGCGAAGAATTAACTGCCGATACTTCAACTATAACGTATGACCCTTTAACAATAGCAGATGTACCTGCCTACCAGTGGTATCGTAGCGGAGCAGTTATAAGCGGGGCAACTGCTGCAACATACATTTTAGAAGAAGCTGATATCGGTCAATCCATGTTAGTTACCGTAACAGCCGACGGTACCAATGCTACAGGGAGTGTCACCAGTGAACTGACGGCTATGGTAGAAAAAGCTGATGGTCCGGCAGCACCTGCATCACCGAAAGAAGCAGACAAGACCCATGACACTATTATACTTACTGCTAATGAAGAACACCAATTCAGCATAGATGGAGGAAGCACATGGCAGGACAGTAATGAGTTTACGGGGCTATCACCGAATACGGAGTACACATTAAGGGCAAGAATTAAAGAAACAGCAACCCACAAGGCATCTCAGCCAAGTGAACCCTTGAATGTTCAAACATTACAAATAGTTTCTCAGTTGGCAGAAGGAGATATAGTAGAGTTTGATGACAGAGATTATTTTGTACTGAATCCGGCCACCGGATATCTGCTTGGTGTTCAATCCATTAACTCTCCAACGGGTGATTTAATAAATTGGGGACCTAATAATGACAACCCCTCCTACATTAAAACGTTCCTTGACAACTGGTTTGAAAGCAATATTCAAAATAAGGATGTTGTACAATCATTTGGAGGGAGTTTTGACAAGATCGGTCTAATAAGCAGCGCCGACTGGAATAACCGCCCGGCTGAAGTGACAAACCCTGATTATGTTCGAATCGGAAGAACCTGGACTAGCACCAAAGCGGGAAGTACGACCCATGTCTGGCAGATAAAATCCGAAGACGGCAGCTTGATTCAGGGGCATGCATCGTCTTCTTATGGAGATGTTCGTCATGCTATTAAAATTCTTTCGAATTTAGCTGTAGAAACTGTTGATGACAAGATGGTTGTTATGGTTCCTTAAAACCAATAGGGGGACAAGGGGGGACAATGAACCTGTCCCCCAATGCCATGTCCCCCAATGCCACGATGGAATATTTTCTAATTTCATTTTCATGATTGGTTTCCTTTCTTTATTTACAAAAGTGCTTTGTTTTTTCACTATGCAATGCTTTAAAATGAAATGCAAAACAATTTTTAAAATTATTATTGAAGAAAAAAGTAAGTCTCTTGCCTTACTATTTTTCTATATAGAAATGTGGTATATTAATGAAGAAAATAAGTAAATAAGTTAGAGATATATTGAGATGCCCTTTGTTTTTCTATAAATAGAGGAGAAAGAAATGAAAGAATTGTTTGTTGTTGTTACATCGTTTTTAATTATTCCGGTATTGTGTAAAAGAAAGGTTTCTATTGGTATCTCCATTTGTACAAGTGGACTAATAATGGCAATTCTGGGAGGGCTGGAATTTGCTGATTTTAAAGATGTTATTGCTGAAACATTTTTCGATTTCAAAAAATTACAGCAGTTTATCATTGTATCAGAAGTAGCTATTATAGGGGTTCTGCTTAGAAAATATAGAATCATTGATGAGATGTTGGATTACTTGATATTAGTTGTGAATAGCAAAAGATTGCTTTTCATGTTTATACCTGCATTTATAGGCATGTTAAGCGTACCTGGCGGAGCTATTATGTCGGCACCATTGGTTGATAAATTAGGAGAAAAATCTAATATTCCTAAATATGACCGGGCAGTTATCAATTTGATTTATCGTCATATCTCTATGCATATTATGCCATATGCAATAGGATTTCTCCTTGTAATGTCATTGATGCCTCAAATTTCGATCTATAAACTTATAGGATTGAATAGTGTTTTTGTTGTTATATACGTTATTAGTGGTTATTTTTTATATATTCGTAAAGTTGAAAATAGTAAAAATGATAACTACTCTTTTAAATGGAAAAATGTAATCAAACTCTTGAAATTAACGGCACCTATTTATATCTCAATATTATTAAATTTAGTATTAGGCATTCCTTTTTATCTGGGTATGCTTGCAAATTTGCTGGTATTATTCTTACTGCATCCTACAAAGACATTTTTAATCGATACAATAAAGTCTTTTAATTTTAATGTTCTTTATGCATTGATCGGGGTTTATCTCATTCAAAGTATAATTGGGCGTATGGAAGCTCTAACCTCATTTTTGACCTTGACTTTTTCTAATCCTAATACTGTTATATTAGGTATAGTGGCAATATCCTTTTTCTTTGGAATTACGACAGGTTATCAACCGACAGCTCTTGGAATTGTATTGCCTATTCTGGGCACACTTTCTTTATCAGATGATTTGTTGCTGCTGTACTGCCATTTTACCTTTGTTTGGGGATTTATCGGATACTTTTTTTCACCTTTACATTTGTGTCAGCTCTTTACTTGCGAATATCTTCAAGTACCGACCATGGACTTGTATAGAAGATATTGGAAGTTTTTTGTTTGTCTTCTGTTTTTTCTTGTTTTGAGCTATTTCATCATGAGGATGATCTTTATATGATAAAAAGTCAGTAAGCTAAACATTGAGTTTTAATTACTTACACTTTTTCATAGTTTACCTATTCAAAAATAAGAGTGTAATGTAAATACAACCGAGGTGTCCCATAATAAACAACTTGCCTAAATTGAGGATAAATGGATTCATAATAAATATAGATCGGAGCATCAAGAAAATCAGGATTGTGAGCATAAAAGAACCTATCTCCATAAATAATACCTTTTAAAGCTACATTCATCTCTTTAAGGAAAATATTGAAACGAATAGCTGAATAATACTCGTTAAATTCACCACCGCTGACATATGCTTTTCCAAATAAAACACATTGATTCTGTAAGCTTTTCCGCCACTCGGCTATTACTTCATCTCGCATTTTCTTATCAATTGCATCATAGTCATATACATATCCAACGCTTAAAAAAAGCTCTGAGGTTATATCCGAATGCGTCAAGGTATATTTTCTTCCTTCGGCAGGGTGAAAAAAAGTTGCAGGCGGAATATATTTGACTGATAATTTTTCAGGGTTAAAATCAGACATTGTAAATCACTTTCTATAAATAATAATGATCGTTCTAAGAACATTATATGTTTTTGAGCCCGGACCGGTGATTTATAATTTCAATATAAATGAAGTTTATTGAGAAAAGAAAACAAAAATTTTTTTTTTATTTTTTCTATTGCATTTAATAATAACATGTGGTATCATTATATTAAATCAAACTTAGTTTGATTTAATAATAGGTTTCTTTTAGTATTTAATATCTTTATGGAAAGAAGAATTTGTATGAAAAGTTCTGATGAAACACTAACGGAAAAACTGAATAAAAAGGGTTTAAGACCATCTCATCAAAGAATCAAAATATTAGAGTATCTTGCCAGTCACCCCTGTCATCCAACGGCAGAGCAAGTATTATCTGAGATGAAAAAAGAGTTGCCTACCTTATCTAAGTCTACGGTTTATAAAACCTTAAACGCATTTGTAGAGGCGGAAATGCTCAGAGAAATAACCATAGAAAACAATGAGATCAGGTATGAGTATAATTTAGCCGATCATGGGCATTTCAAATGTGAAAAATGTGGTGAGGTATATGATTTTGAAATCGACTTAGAAGCTTTACAGTCTGAAAAACTCAATGGTTTTAGAATCAATGATAAAAATATTTATTTTAAAGGTATTTGTAAAAGCTGCTTAAAGAAAAACATTTAGATATTTAAGCGGCGATTATATAAAAAAACTATAATTTAAAGGAGAGATTATTATATGAAGAAATTTGTATGTTCAGTATGTGGTTATGTTCATGAAGGAGAAAGTGCGCCGGAAAAATGTCCCCAGTGCAATGCCCCATCATCCAAATTTATAGAGCAAGGTGGCGAAATGTCCTGGGCTGCGGAACATGTTGTAGGAGTTGCTCAGGGTGTCAGTGAGGACATAATTGAAGATCTTAGAGCTAATTTTACAGGAGAGTGTACAGAAGTAGGCATGTACCTTGCGATGGCAAGAGTAGCCCATAGAGAAGGCTATCCCGAGGTTGGCATGTATTATGAAAAAGCAGCCTATGAAGAAGCAGAACATGCTGCAAAGTTTGCTGAACTGCTTGGTGAAGTCATTACAAACTCTACAAAGAAAAACCTTGAAATGCGTGTTGAGGCAGAAAATGGTGCAACAGCGGGAAAGGCTGATCTTGCGAAGAGAGCAAAAGCTGCTAATCTGGATGCAATTCATGATACCGTTCACGAGATGGCAAGAGATGAAGCAAGACACGGTAAGGCCTTCGAAGGATTGCTGAAACGTTATTTTAAATAAGCAGATATAATTAATAGTTTAATCTAAAGAAAAGACCTAATATGCTATATTAGGTCTTTTTTGATGCGGTGGATATGCTCAGCGGGGATATGAAGATGCTCTTATTTTTGTCTTCTCTGTTCAGCTGCTTAAAAATATCGCCGGCTTATTTTTTCTAAATCGAAGGCTCTATATGTTTTTTGCTGCCTTACCGAGTTTTGGAAAAAAAGAACAGGGTGGTAAAAAATACCAATAAAATTATGATTTATTGGTATTTTTTCCGAAATGCAAATATCGTTCATACGTTCATTATGCCTGAAAGCACTAATAGCAGCTATTTTTAGAATGGCATAAATTTTGCGTGATTTATGTATATGTTCATTCGAAGCAGATTACTTAACAGCTGTGGCTTTCCAGACTTTGAAATATGTGGATATTAAGTTATAATATTTACAAAATAGGTTGATGAAAAAATAAAAGAGGGGCGATTTAAAATGAAAAAAATAATTAACAAGCCTGAAAATGTTGTTGCTGATATGCTTACCGGAATGTCAGCAGCTCATCCGGAGTATTTAAAAAAGCTGGATAATTTTAATGTTGTTGTACGCAAAGATACTGCGGCATCCCAAAAGGTTGCTTTAGTCAGCGGCGGCGGCAGTGGGCATGAACCGGCACATGGAGGTTTTGTCG
>CAZKKX010000062.1:0-13083 GCA_964553505.1 uncultured Eubacteriales bacterium
TTTTGCGTCTTTTTCTTTTTTCTTCTAAAATCGATATTTCCTACTAGATAAAAAATGGGGCTGGCATTCTTTTTTTGCCCGCCCCTTATTAAATAATTACATTATATCAATGATTTGGCGATTATAAATCCCAACCAGACTGCACATAAGGTAACGGCAACATTCAAACCTATATTCAAAAACGCCAACAGGTAATTGGATTGGCGCATATATCCAAAAGTTTCTACGGAAAAGGTTGAAAATGTCGTAAGGGCTCCCATCATCCCTGTTCCGATAAAAAGCCGCATCCGAGGATCTAAATTTGCTACTTCTGTTCCGTAAATCATCAAAAATCCAAGAATGAAACTGCCTATAGTATTTACCATTAGCGTCCCGTATGGCAAATAGGTACCGAAATAATCCATAGACCAATTAGAAATCCAGTACCTTAAATTGCTGCCAATAAATCCACCTATCCCTAACAATAAAACTTTAGATAACATTTATCTCACCCGCTTATTATTTAAATTAATTCATTGAATCCAACTTTGCTTAATGAGTTTTCTCAAAAGCTATATTAATATGAATGCCAATAACAATGACATATCCAATCAGATAAAACCACAACATCAAACTGATTACATTAGCCAAACTACCATAAAGTATATCATAATTTGCAAAATGTGACACATAAAAAGAAAAAACCAAAGAAGATACTATAATCCCTGCGGTAGAAAAAATAGCCCCTGGTCTGACTTTTTTTGCCGGCAAATGATAATTCGGAGAACGAGAATAAACATAAATCATAATCCAATAAAAGACAAAAAAAGCAAGAGGCCATCTGACCATATACCATATATCATCTATTACAATATTGTGTCCAAGAACGACAGCAGAATTTTTTGTTATAAATTCTCCAATGAGCCGCCCGTAAATAACAATCAGCAGGCCAAAGATTATCATAAATAGTAACAGAAGTGTGATTTTCATAGCCTTAAATCTTTCTGAGAAATTAAAGGGACCATCCATTTCAATATTGTAAGCATAGTTGGAAATCCGGATTAGGGCAAAAAATCCTCTGGAGGCCAGCCATAAAGAAAAAACGAAGAAAATAATACTCAAACTTTTTGCAGAATCAGGCTCCAGATAAGGCATAATTAATTCTGCAAATTCTTCTGGCGTATAGGTGTTAATAAACTCGATAAAAAAATTCAAAGAAACGGAAAAAAATCCGGACAATCTGCCCAGCAGCAAAACCGTAGGTATTATGGAAAGCAAAAAGAAAAATGCCAGCTCTGCAGCAACTCCTGCATAAAAAGGATCTGACATACTCTTTAAAATGGATAATACAACTTTTTTTAGCATCTTTGTCATTGTTCAAGTCTCCCTCTATTCATAATCTGCATATTATATTATTACGCCATCTTTTTTTTGGTATACATAGTAAATCAGAGGTTTGAGATGCATTATGCCTTTTTCAGCTAATTGCAGTCAAATGACCTTATAAAAAACAAAACCCCGATAACTCGAGGTTTTTTTTTATAAGAAGACTTCTCTAAATTCTGTATTAATTATTTGCTCACAACTTTTTTTAAATGTTCAGCTATCTCTCTCTGCTTATCTCCATATTCATCATACAGATTCATATCGATATTCTCTATTCCGATTCCATAAGTTGTATCTTTGATTGCAATAACTTGATTTCTATATGAATAAAGTTTGCTTTGAAAATCATGGACCTCATAGTACTCAATATCCGCATCCAAAGACTCAATAAGCGCTTTGCACATATTATCTATTGATTTTGCTATGCGTCTTTCATTAATCTTGTCCTTTTTTTCGAAATGCAAAGTAGAAAGTATCCAGCTTGCAACAGCAGAAAAAACAATACTGAAAATAACAAGCCCAATCTCAAAACAAATATTTGTTGAACAAATTCCCAATACCCCTAAAAAAACCGCGCCCACCAGACATACAACAGCAATAATTTTTCTCTCGTCTATAGATTCAATTTTTTTGTACAATCTTTCGGAAATAATCTTTCATTAGTTTTTTGTCTATAATGGTACCGGAGGCTTCATGCCAAAGCTTTTCGCCTCTGGTGATTTTCCAGGGGGTCTCATTATGCGTCATTTCAGAAAGTTCCATCCCACTAAATCCTCCATATTCTTCATATATTGCATCTAAATATTTTTTATCTGCTTTCGATAGTCTGCAAATGTCACCTTTTCCAAGGGAATTATTATATCTGATCTCATTATAAAGTTCCCGACATACAGGGCCATGTACCCAAGCTTCATATTCATCATCGAACAATGGCTCCTCTTTCAATCCTAAATACCATCCCTGAGCATAATAACATAATTTTTGAATCTTGGTATTATCGATCATCCCTTCTTTCTGTGCTAAATATTTGGCAACATCAAAAATACTTAACATGTTAGCGTCCTCTTTCCCTTTTAAATACACGATCTTATCCATTAGATATTTCTCCTCTTCGGAACCATTATATATTATAATATGAAATTCATGAAAAAGTGAGAAAAAATCCCTGATAAAATCGATAAAACAACTATCAGTATACATTATACCATTATTTTACATTTAATCAATATCTGGTTAATATGTTTGTGCTATATCTATTCTATGATCTCAAAAAAATAAAAATGACTAAGTACCAGTCCTACTTAGCTTATTACTATCATTTTAAATTGGATTAACTGCATACATTTTATACTAAGTGGTCGGGACGACAGGATTTGAACCTGCGACCTACTGATCCCGAACCAGTCGCGCTACCAAACTGCGCTACGTCCCGAAAATTTTATCCATCAGTACTTTAGCTACGCATTTCAGTATAATACATATTAATGGGTGGTGTCAATATGTTCTTATTAAGATCTTCTCAGAGAAACAATCTCCGATGTAACAGTATGACTATGCAAATAAAGAAGAGCAAAGGAAGGATAGCTACCTCCCTTTGGAATCGTCGGACTTCCAGGGTTTAAGAATAAAATACCTTTATCCCGAATATTGACAGGTATATGAGTATGTCCGAATAGCACAA
This sequence comes from uncultured Eubacteriales bacterium, assembly GCA_964553505.1. GTDB lineage: Bacteria > Bacillota > Clostridia > Peptostreptococcales > JAAYPU01 > JAENZQ01. Next base: position 3,047 of record CAZKKX010000062.1, read on the forward strand.
TATCACATGATAAGGAAACCGTTTTATAATAAAGGTGCAAAAGGTCAGATTTCACCTTGTCCATATGTCCGTGAGTCAATAAAATTTTATGTCCTTTCATCTCAATTACTTTACGGGATCTTTCACTGAATTCTCCATCGGTATTACCTTTAACACAAATCATTCGGGAATCAACCATATCTTTGATTCTTTGAGCATCTTTGAAATAGTCCCCTAAATGGATAATCATATCAATATTCTTGAGTTTCCTATACTGATTCACTGTTTCTTGTATCTGTCCATGTGTATCACTAACAACCATGATTTTCATTTTTCCACCTATTTAAGATAGACTATGATCTATTTCTTATAACTTCTCTAATTCTTCTCTTAGTTTCTTCAAAGCATTGGCTCTGTGACTTATTTTATTCTTCACTTCTTTCCCCAACTCACCAAAAGTTTCTTCATATCCATCGGGAATAAACAGAGGGTCATAACCGAATCCGTTATTCCCTCTTTCCTCATAACCAATTTTTCCCGTACATTCTCCCTTTACCGATATTCTTCTACCATCAGTAAAGCATAAAGAGATAACCGATATGAATTTTGCCGATCGATCAGTAACATCCTCCATCACAGACAATAACTTTTTATTATTCTTTTTATCCGTTGCATTTTCTCCAGAAAATCTGGCAGAATATACACCTGGCCGGCCTTGTAGAGCATCCACCGAAAGACCTGAATCGTCTGCAATCGCATCTTTACCGCTAAGATTCATAATCTCTTGGGCTTTTTTCAAAGAGTTCTCTTCGAAGGTCTCTCCGTCTTCAACTATTTTTACCTCTCCCAACCCAGATTCACGAATAGAAATAATATCCATACCAAAATTATTTAATATTTCTTTCATTTCTCTAAGTTTATGAAGGTTTTGAGTTGCCGCAATTATCATATTCGTTTCTCCTATTTACTATTTTTTCTTAACAAAATCAAGATCACCAATTATTTCCTCCTGTTTTTTAAAAAGATGCTTGCATCCTTTTTCAGCGAGAAAAAGCATATCATTAAGTTCCCTGCCATTAAAGGGGGATGTTTCTCCTGTTCCCTGTATCTCAATAAATTCCCCTTTATCCGTCATTACTATGTTCATATCCACCTGTGCCCTGGAATCCTCTTCATAACACAAATCCAACATTATATTGTCTTCAACAATACCAATACTTATGGCTGAAACAAAATTCTTTACCGGATTGCTTGCCAACTGTCCTTTTCCGTGCATTCTTTTAAGGGCCTCTATCAAGGCAATATATGCTCCTGTTATAGAAGCCGTTCTTGTTCCTCCATCTGCTTGAATCACATCACAGTCTACCCAGATAGTTTTTTCTCCTAAAATACTCAAATCAACCACAGAACGAAGTGCACGACCAATAAGCCTTTGTATTTCCTGAGTTCTCCCATCAATTTTCCCTCTGCTGGAATCTCTAATTTTCCTGAATTCTGTAGAGCGAGGTAGCATACCGTATTCGGCCGTCACCCATCCGGTTCCGGATCCTTTAAGAAACGGAGGCACTTTATCTTCCACGGATGCAGTGCATATTACCTTTGTCTTCCCCATTTCTATTAAAACAGACCCTTCTGCATGCATCAAATAATTATTTGTAATTTTAACATTTCTTATATCATCAAACTTTCGTCCGTCATTTCTAAGTTTTTCCATTCAAATCCTCCTATCATCTATCGTTCCTATTTAAGTTTTTTCTAAAGTCCAATCAATTATTTTCTAAAACACCAAACTATATAACAATTATTTTACCACAATTGCCATATGTTTTCATTAAATAATACTGGTTGAGTTCAAATCATCATCTTTTGCTATATAAAAAAAGAATTCTGCTGCAAAAGCAAAATTCAAAGGCATCCTGATTTTAAAAGGATTTTAGTATTGATTTGGATAATTGGGAACATTAAAAACATCTATCCCATTTGCCGTTTTTAGAGATTCACCATTTACAAATATCCTTACTCCTTTTAAATTTTTATAATGCTCTTTCATTGTAAGCGCAATACACTGAACCGCCCTTTCAAAAATACTTTCATCTACACTTAGCAAAAGAATTTCTTCAGATAAATATACTTCTGCAATAGAATCCGCTATTTCAACTCCAATTACTTTTGTATTGGCAGGAATTCTGCTTTGCAGACCGCTTTCTGAGGGCGGTTCTACCATAAGACTATCTAAAATATCTAAGATATTTTTATTGCTAACGTCATCGATAATCTCTATCGGCTTTGTTACCGGAACAAACATGGGGTTCATCAAATCGGTATTCTCATAAAAAACTAAAACCGTATCCGGTGCAGGCTTTTGACCTAAATAATTAATATTTTCTCTTTTTAGGATATCTCCTGCAAAGGTGCCATATGGTAAGCTTGAAATCACATCCCCTTCGATGTAAATCTGTACTTTATCCACAGTAGGGAATTCTGTAAGCGTATAAACAACGGATTGCAATATGACCTCTTCCTCTTTTTTATCTTTTATGTCCAGAAACCCTTTTGACAGGTCTACTTTGCATAATCCGTCTCTAATTGTCATCCCGAGAATTTGAGTATTGGAAGGTATAACAGGGTATAATCCAACTTTTATCATATCTTCTCGATTTGTTTGGGTATCAATCATTGCTTTTAATGTTTCTTTTGCGATTCCTCTTCCCTCTGTCCATGGAATCTTTCTCATAACAGGTATTAATAACCCATTTTCATCCTTATAATACAAAATTGTATCTCGTAGTTCAGGGTTGGCAACTTGCTGCCCGGAAGTATCTATCACATCTATAGAGGCTTCTTCCTTATCAGTACCCAGCCATCCTTTTAACATGACTATGGGATTGCTGCATGCAGTCAAGACCAGCATCAATAGCAAGATTAAGGCTGTTTTCTTCTTTATGTTCAATATCTTCATCACCTCCATTTTTACACTTAATAATATATATTAAAAAAATGGACCAACTATGCCATGATTTAGGAAAAGAGAATATAGAAAAGAGAATATAGAAGAAAGAGAAAAATGAAAAGAATTTGCCGGTAGCAAATTCTTTCATAAAATCTATTATTTGATTACTATCTATGCATCTTTCTATTTCAACAGATTACCATCTACATAGCTCTTAATACCATTAAAAAGTGCTTGCGCACATCGTTGTCTGTAATAATCCTGAACCAATAAACTTCTTTCATAATCATTGGTCATGAATCCCAATTCCGCAAGCGCAGAAGGCATATTGGTTTCTCTTGTTACCACAATCTTAGGTCTATTCTGAAGTCCCTTATCCGGAACCGGGAGCCCCTTGACCATTTCTCTTTGTATGGTTTGGGCAAATTGCGTTTTTGAAGCCGAGTTCCCATCATATACCGTTAACACACCTTGAGCCGCTGGGTTGGATGGCAGGGCATTATGATGTACACTCAAAAATAAATCTGCTTTCAATGCATTTGCCAATGCTGCCCTCTCATACAATCCTGGATAAGAATCATCGCTGCGTGTCATAGCTACTTTAAAACCTGCTTCCTCAAGTAAATCTTTCAGTTTGAGAGATGTATCTAGGTTCAAATACTTTTCAGTAACGCCGCCATAATACGCACCTGAGTCTTTACCTCCATGTCCAGGGTCCAGTACTATTAGCACATTTCCATAAATCGGATTTGTGATAATATTGCTTTCTTTTCCGGTAAACTGTATAGCCACTTCCCTTGAAGTTGTGTTTCCTGTTATCACTTGGGCAGTTGTCTCACTGTCATATTTTATGGTTAATATATAATAGCCTCTTTCAGAATCTCCGTCAATCTCAATATACTTGATAATATTATCATAATAATCAAGTTGCACATCATCCAATAAATTAATTTGGTCCTTATCCAATTTTATGGTCATTATTTTATTGACATCATCATTTGTAATGTTAGAACGGCCTTCATTATTCAATTCCAGTGTTAAAACAGAACTGGCTAATGTGGGATGTTCATACTTCAACTGATTCATGGGATCAGTAGTCGTATACGCTATGATGTCGTTATTGATGTCATCAATATACATGTTTTCACTAAAATTGACCCCTCGCTGCAGCTCAAAAACAACTCTTGTCACTTTATCATATTCGGGATAATCCGAGTCATACTGTGCATACCTTACAGTATTAATAACATCGTTGTGTATATCTATCTCATCTCCCCTGACATTCAGGACCGAATCAAAAATATCAACAGCAACCCTGTCTCCCAGATCGATGACATTATATATGGGTGTTTCTTCCGTTTTAATAACCACCGCCTGCGAATTTCTTTCATAACTGATATTTTCCACTTGGTTATTAAAGGTTAAATATAATGTGTCCGTCTCTTTATCATAATGCGTTTCATACCGACTTTGCATTTCCAACTCAACTGTTACTCTCACAACATCACGAGGAGACGTCTCGTAAAGAGATGCCCTGTACCCAATAATACCATTTTTATTTATACTGCCGGATAAATAATTTCTGGACCCTAAATCAGTATTTGGAATATCCACTACTAATTGATCCGTCATACCTAATTTAATTGCCGGCAAGTACATGGAATTATAATTTATTTTACCATCAGCTTTGATAGCAATTGCCGGTACCCCATTATAAGTGGTATTCTTTACGTCTGATATGCTTCTGTGCGGATAATCAATAACTGCCGTGTAAGTATCCGGAATCCACTCTATTTCCATCCCAAGCTGTTCAGAAATGAACCTGAATGGCACAACTGTCCTGGCACTTTCCTTATAGCTCACAAGCTTAGCGGGTACTCCATCAGGAAGCTGTACTTTTTTTCCGTCAACTATTGCTTCACTACTATCAATGGTTAAAATTATTTCTTTACCGTCTTTATGTATAACCGCCTGTCTGTCTTCCTGATTCCACTCTACATCAGCATCCAATGTATCAACAATAAATCTTATGGGGACCAGTGTTCTCCCGTTTAAAATAAAAGCCGGAACATCTGTTGTCAAAATGTCATCTTTACCAAACATTAAACTTACAATTGGAACTGTTTCTGTAGAATAGTCATCCTTTGATAAATCATACACATCCACAGTTGCTGTTGCGTCTATCCCATGGTCCCCTCCTGCAAAGGCTGTCCCTGAAATTGCAAGAGCCACAAGAAGCATTATACTTATGTACTTTTTCATTATTTCCCCTCCTACGCGATGTCGACAAAATATACTATAAAAATATCATTTATTTTTATAGTAAGCAATATATTTAGATAAATGTAATTTAATTGTAAAGTATTGATTTCAACAAAAAATAGGACCTTGCAAATCAAGATCCCTGATTGGGATAATTGAATACTGTCTTCAACCTGATCCTTTTAAAATCTTAAAGAACTTTATACAGCTCGTCACTGGCAGGCGGTTGGATTTCAATTTCCAATCCATCTTTAAGCATATATCTCCCCTTCTCCGTAACGACACCTATTTGTGAAGCAGGTATCTGTTCTTGATGCAATGCACTAAGAACCTCCTGAGTTTTTTCTCCGGAAACAACCATCATCATACAACCACTGGAAATAAGTCTTAAACAATCTAAACCAAATATTTGACAAATTTTAAGAGTTTCCTTCGTTATAGGAATTTTATCATAATCGATCCTTGCACCTGATCCGGTTCTCTCGCAAATTTCCCAAACAGCCCCCAAAACACCTCCTTCTGTTACGTCATGCATTTCTAAAGCCCCTGCCTTGCCGGCTATAACACCCTCCTTTACCACACTCAGCTGATTCAGCATATCTTTTGCCCGGTTCAACTCATCATTCGTAAGGTGTTGCTTCAATTTATCAATGTAATCCGTAGCAATAATCCCAGTGCCTTCCAATCCTGCATATTTGGTGAGAATAATAGCATCACCAGGTTTAACAGGGCTCTTTTTAACCAATTTTTCTTTTTGGTTTTTTCCAATAGCAGTTGATACTATCACAGTTTTATTGACAGCATTGGTGATCTCCGTATGCCCTCCGATAATTTCCACATTTAGTCTTTCCGCTTCTTCCGAAGCCTGCCTCATTATTTCCTCTATTTGCTCCTCTGTGGTCCCTTCCGGCACCATAATAGTAAGCATGATACCTATAGGTTCTGTTCCCGAAGAAGCAATATCGTTACATGAAATATGAACTGATAAACGTCCGACTTCGTTAACTGCCCCTGTAATAGGGTCCGTAGAAAGGACACATGCCTCTTCTCCAAAATCAACGACCGCACAATCTTCACCTATTGCAGGTCGTACCAGAACTTCCTTCCTATTAAGTTTTATATGCTTAAATACAATTTCTTTTAATAATTCGCTGTCTAACTTTCCGGCTTTCATTCTCACCATACCCTCCATTTGTTTTGTCCTTTGCGTTTTTCTTGCTTCTTTTTAATTGTAAGGATTGCCATCCGTGCTTGTCAATTTTTTTCACAATATTTTTTTTTCCATTCTTCGGGCGTATATCTTTGATGAGAAGAAATAATAAATTCTATTTCTATATTTTCAGGACATATATTATGAAAAATAAGTATTTCAGCATCGTACCCCTCTTTCTTATCCATTCTTTTTTTAAGATTATCTTTAAAGCTTAATGAAGTCTCCCAATATGCTTTTAATAGCTCCTTCCCCTTTTCTTTAAAAAAATTATCAGCATCAGTAAAGAACTCGATTTCTTTTAGAAAAAAAGGTGCATAGTTTTCATTTGCAAGAATCTCATTTGCGACCCAAGATTTTTTCGGGTTTATTTTAATGCCCAGAACAACACTATTGGAATAGAAAGAAAAGGAATCGTTATAATTCAAGCTTCCAAAAATTGCTTTCTTCCGTATTACCCACTGGGGAATTGCCTCTGTCTTTTCCTGGTCTATTAAGCTGTGAAATCCTTTATATTTCGTATTATAAGTAACCTTATCATCATAGTTTATTCCATTTTCAAGTGTGTCTTTTAAATCGTACATACTTATAATGTGATAAATTTTTTGAGTTTCTGTATAATCGGCAAAAATCAAAACAACCCTCCTGATATCTTTTCTTTTTAGGATGTTAATTTCAGAATGTTTATATGCATTTAGAAATATATTCTAAAGAAGATGATTATAATAGATATAAATTTGCTAATACTAATATTGGGAGGAAATAAAATGGGACCATGTAAATTTAATGATTGTATTTTCTATGAAAACGGAAAATGTACTTTACAGCAAATGTTTTCTTCATATGCACCGCATCACTCTTGTATTTATTACAGACCTAAAGAAAGCCATATAAATGAAAGCCCGGAGACATTTATCTATTAGATGTCTTCACGGGCTGCTTATAAAAAGCATTTAAGTTGTTCCGGCTGCATGTTTAATTTTCAACTATATAAGTTTCCTATATATTAAGCTCTTTAATTCTTCTGTAAAGGGTTGTCTCGCTTATTCCTAATTTTCGGGCTGCCATTTTTTTGCCCTTAACGGAATATCCGGTTTTCTGAAGGTTTTCAATAATTATCTTTCTTTGAAAATCTTCTGTCATCGTCTTTAGAGATTGTCCCTCTGAAAAAGTAAACCGTTTCGTGCTTTGAATCCTTTCCGGCAAATTCTCTATATAAATCAAACCAGAATCTACCATATTCACTGAGTATTCCACCACATTTTCCAATTCTCTAACATTCCCGGGCCATTCATATTTTAGAAGCAAATGCAATGCATCCTGGTGAAAATTTCTAATTCCTTTATTTAATTTTTTGTTAAATTTATTCAATGCATGTTCTAATAGGATTAAGATATCTTCATGGCGGCTGCTAAGAGATGGAATATGGATAGGTATCACATTCAATCTGAAAAACAGGTCTTCTCGAAATTCATTCTTTAATATCATTTCTTCAAGATTCTTGTTGGTTGCTGCTACGATTCTCACATCAATGGGGATAAACCTTGTACCTCCAAGCCTCTGAATCTGTCTGTTCTGAATTACATGAAGCAATTTCACCTGAAGATGTAGGGGCATATCTCCCACTTCATCTAAAAAAATAGTTCCTTTATCTGCCAGCTCAAATTTTCCCGGTTTGCTTTTTTCAGCACCTGTAAAAGCTCCCTTATCATATCCAAAGAGTTCACTTTCCAATAAAGTTTCAGGAATCGCCCCACAGTTAACAGTTATAAATGAATTCTCTTTTCTCGGGCTGGCAAAATGTATGGAACGAGCAAAAATCTCTTTTCCGGTGCCGCTTTCTCCTGTTATGAGTACTGTCGAATTGCTGCTTGAAACCTGTGCTGCTCGCTTTTTTGCTTCAGTTATCCCTTTACTGTTTCCGATAATATCATCAAAACAAGTAACTTTATTCTGATGTGCCATATGATAAATACGAGTCCTGACCTCTGATATATCCTGAAAAGATATGACTGCTCCCATAACATCATCAAATACTTCATTTTTTATATCGACTATGGGCATAATAGTACAAAGAAAATGCCTTGACGCTTTATCTTTTTTCTCATATATTTCTTCCTTATCTTTTACGGGTACACCGGTCCGGATTACCTTTCGGGTTTCTTCTACGGACCAGATTGATGATAGTTTTTGCCCAAGAATATCACTATCATATTTGCCTAACAACTGCTTTGCCATATAATTGCATGATACAATCTCAAGCTCTTTATTAACTGAAATAATACCGTCATGAATGGATTCAAGCGTGGCAATCAGTTCGTTCTTGTTTTTACTCTCGGCTAATTTACTTGCAATAAGGTAAGCCATGCGATTCAAGAATAAAAATAAATTGCTCTTATTTTCGATAATTTTTCCTTTCTGATCTTCCGTAAAAGCCACTAATCCAATCAAGCCGATTACTTTATCATCATATTTTACAGGACAGCACAACTCCGCAAGTTCACCTTCCAACGCATTATACTCCTGATCCTGAGCAGGTTCAAGATTGATATATTCCTCACCTGTCTTCAGTAATCTTGAATAAATAAAACCGGAATTCAAATCACCATTTTCCTCAAACGTTCCTATTTTACTTTTATATCTCCCGGTACCTCCAATAATCCGCATCTTATTATCGATAATTTCTGTTTCAATTCCCAAAGCCTCCGTAATGGCTTCTGCTATCTGCAACACCGTTGTTTGAATAATCGATAAAGTATACATATTATAATCCTCTCTTTATATTATAAATTGAGATTGTTTCTATTTCGAATCTTGATTTAGGAATTACTCGCTTTCGGATGCCCCATATGTCATCACGAGGAGCGTTTTTTGCGACGTGGTGATCTGAACAGGTGTCACCTGTCATCCTATTATTCTTGCATCAATTTGTCAATAATGAAAATTTGTTTTTCAATAATGATAATAAAGTGGGTGTCTCTCATTAAAAAACCTTTCAATTGAACGCTTTTAGAATTTGGCACATATTTTGCTTTTACAATTCATGTAATATATTTGAAAGGAGATCGTCCTATGATTACAGACAAAAAAACCCCTTATAGGCTTGTGACCGATGCTCAACTTAAACAATTAAGAGCTCGTGAAGACAAGCTATTTGCGGAAAGGACAAAAAAAAGTAAAGAAACCTTTGATAATGCTCAAGAAATGTTGTTCAACGGTGTTCCAATGCCTTGGATGGGGGATTGGGGAACTTCTCATCCAGTTTTTATTAGAAAGGCATATAAAAACCGATTGACAGACATAGACGACAACACATACATCGATTTCTGCCTTGGCGATACCGGCGCAATGTTCGGTCACTCTCCAGAACCAACTGCGGACATCGTCTCAAAGCAGGTAAGACAAGGCATTACCACCATGATGCCCTCTACAGATTCACTAGAGATTGGAAAAGAGTTGGGCAAACGTTTTGGTCTACCCCTTTGGCAGGTTGCAATGACTGCTACCGAGGCAAATCGATATGTTATCCGTATTTGCAGAACATTAACTGGTCGTCCAAAAGTTCTGTCAATAAAAGAGACTTTACCAGGCATCCTAAAATAGAAAACGCGACGCTGCCGGTGTGAGGGTGGGGGA
>CAZKKX010000063.1:0-3522 GCA_964553505.1 uncultured Eubacteriales bacterium
TGGGCAAGACAGAAAAAGGTGCTTTATGGTTGGATCCGGAAAAAACTTCTCCATATGAATTTTATCAGTACTGGAGAAATGTAGATGATGCTGATGTAGAAAAGTGCTTATCACTCCTTACTTTTCTGCCAATGGAGGAAGTACGACGGCTGAGTGCTCTCAAAGATGCTGAGATAAATATGGCAAAAGAGATTTTAGCTTTTGAGGTAACAAACTTAGTACATGGTGAAGAAGAAGCAACAAAAGCACAAGAAGCTTCACGTGCCCTTTTTTCCAAAGGAACAAAAATGGAAAATGTGCCTACGGCAGAAATGGATGCCTCTATGGCTGAAGCCGGAGTAGATTTACTTTCGCTTCTTTATGATCTTAAATTCATTCCAAGTAAAAGTGAAGGGGTGCGTCTAATCAAACAAAACGGCCTTTCCATTGATGGGGAAAAGGTAAAAGATACTAAGTTCAAAGTAACAAAAGACCTTTTCAATGAAGGAAAAATCTTAGTTAGAAAAGGGAAAAAGAAATATCTTCAAATTGTATTGAAATAACAAGAGAGGTTAGAAGGACAGAGAGTCAGTGGCTCAGATTGAAGGACAGGAGCAAACCCTGTCCTTATAATCACTAACCCCTAACCTCAAACCTCTAATTCCAATCCATAATCCATACTCCATAATCCATACTCTATACTCTGTATCTTAACCTTTAACTTTCTTATATCGAAATTTTTCCATTGCTTCGGGCAAATTAAGTTTAATCATTTTTTTCCACACACCTGAAAAATTCTTTGAAGCAAAATATCCATGAACACCTTCAAATCCGCTGTGCACTAATTGAAGTTCCGTTCCACCAGATGTTTCAGACAATGTAAATGAAACTAATGTAGGTACATGGGTTCTGTCTCCCCAGATATAAGACAGCTTTTTATCTTCTTCATAATCAATAACTTTACAATGAATCAGCAATTCCTTTTTACGTGACTTATCTCGAAAATAGAAAGGGTTGTTTTTTTTAAGTGTAAAATTGGTCTGAAGACACCATTCTTTTAAAACTCTTGGTGTTGTTATGGCAGCCCATACATCTTTGCTTTTATATGGAAGCGAATGTTCTACTCGTATTACTCGACCCATTTTCAATTCTCCTTTGTTTAAGTTTTAATGTGAGATTGCAACGTCGCTATCTCTCCTCGCGATGACAAGCTGTCCTGGACAGGGCAACCATGCCCCTACAAAATAAAATATTAGAACCATTTTTTCTCATATTTTACCGGTTCATAGTTGTCGATATAGTTTAAGATATCTTTTACACTGTAACTGACATAATAATAAGCTTTTATATATTCTTTTGCAAATTTCTGAGATACAACCTTTTCGAACATTTGTATCAATTCATTATAATAACCTTCGGTATTTAATATGGCAATGGGTTTATTATGATAACCCAACTGCTTGAGTGTAATCATTTCAAGTAATTCTTCCAGGGTACCAAACCCTCCCGGAAGTGCAACAACAGCATCTGAACGTTCATCCATAATTTTTTTTCTTGAACGCATATCTTTTGTAACTATAAGTTCATCACAACACGGATAGACAACCCCTTCAATATTCAATGCCTCAGGTATAACGCCTATTACCTTTCCGTTGTTATCATGGACACCACGGGCACTCTCTCCCATCAAACCTATTATGCCGGCTCCATATAAAAGAGTGTCTCCTCTCTTCGCAATTTCTTTTCCTAAATCATATGCCGCTTCAAAATACTTTTTCCCAACTATATCGCTGGATGAGCTGTAAACACAGATAATCATTCCTTACCCTCCTGGTGCAACTCAATTTTTCTATTTTTCTCAGATGCTTTATAAATAACAAATCGGTTCCCAATGCTTTGAACATATTCGGCATTTAAAGCATTACATACTTCATTTGCCGTATCTTTTGCATTCAACATGCTGGTATCCAAGAGTTTTACTTTTACCAGCTCTCGTGCTTCCAATGCTTCTGAAATCTGGTTTAGAATGTTCTGTGTAATACCTCCTTTGCCTATATGTACAATTGGTTCTATTTTATTTGCCAAACTCTTTAAGTAACTTCTTTGTTTTCCAGTAATCATCCTATTATCTCCTTTATTTCTGCCTCTGTAAAATATATTTTATATAGATATAATCCTCCGGCAGGTGCAATAAGCCTGACCAGACTTCTTTCCTTCATTTTTATAATATATGGTATTTCATCCGGCTTAAGCTTTCCTAATCCTACCTCTACCAATGATCTTGCTATTATTCTTACCATATTATATAAAAAACTATCCCCTGTAATTTCTATCGTCACTACTTTTCCGTCAATGTTTATTACTTCTTTATATCGTTCTTCTTCCATAATGTTCAAAGCATAAACTGACCGAATGGTGCTGGATGCTCGACTTCCTGAAGACATAAATGCCGCAAAATCATGTGTTCCTTTTAAAAAACATGCTGCTTTTCGCATTGCCTCAATATTTAGTTCTTTGACTATATTGTAAAAGTAATTTCTGGAAAAAACATTTTTTTCATCCGTGCATAAAACCCTGTAATGATAAGTCTTCCCTTTAGCCGAAAATCTTGCATGAAAATCATTATTGACTTTTTCAGCACTTTTTATGTAAATGTCATTAGGCAACAATCCATTAACTGCCGGTTTGATTCTGTCAACAGGAATTTCAAAATCTCCTGAAAAATTTGCCGCTTGTGCATAAGCATGAACACCGGCATCCGTCCTGCTCGTACCGTTTATTTTTATCGGTTGCTTACACAACTTAGTCAATGCCTTTTCAATTTCTCCCTGCACAGTTCTTTTGTTTGGCTGTCTCTGCCATCCGCTGAATTCAGTGCCGTCATACTCAATAATTAAAAGTACATTTGTCATATCATCAATCCTCTATTGCATTGTTAGTCTATAGATTATGTATTATAAAATGAAAATATCATTTTATTTTAAGTTGTATTTTATTTTTGAATATTTTATAATCCCCTTCTGAGAAGCAACAGAAAATAATTTCGTCCATATCCGATGGGTTCCGATTAATAAATGATATAATCTCATTAATGGCTATATCAGAGGCTTCGTCTTTAGGATAACCGTATACACCGGCTGAAATAAATGGAAAAGCAATTGTTTTAACTTTATTCTCAAGAGCCAGATACAAAGAGTTTTTATAAGCATTGCTTAGTTGTTCAGCCTCTTTCTTCTTACCGCCTCTGTAAACCGGTCCTACGGTATGAATCACATAGCAACTGGGCATATTCCCTGCAGAAGTAATCCTTGCTTCTCCTGTAGGACATCCATCATATTTTTTGCATTCTTCCAATATTACAGGTCCCCCTGCTCTGTGGATGGCTCCGTCAACTCCTCCACCACCCCGTAACTTTGTGTTTGCGGCATTTACTATGGCATCCACTTTTAGCTTTGTAATATCGCCTTGCATAACAGTCACTTTGGTATTGTTGTAATGTGCTTTTATCTCATCCATTTATTTCACCTCTTTATATAAAATACC
>CAZKKX010000063.1:3532-12944 GCA_964553505.1 uncultured Eubacteriales bacterium
TAAAAATTTTTTAGAAAATTTCTTTATTTTGATATTTTTTTAACATTTTCTCTTGATTTTTATTTTGATTCGTCGTATTATGATAATGACTTCTGTTCTGAGAGTATTGACTGTCAGAAGGGAAGAAAATAACATCATTCATATTCCTGTTTACAAGGATATTATCTAAGTAAAGGGGCAGAAAATCATAATAGATAGATGATACTTCGGCTCTGCCGAAGTTTTTTGTATTTGCTTTGCTGTCCCGAAAGGGATTTTTTATTTTGTATCAGTTTTAAAGGGACGGATTAAAATGAACAAATTAAAACTATTTATCATACCCGCGCTAATAATTCTTTTCTGGTGGATTAGTTCTCAGCTAAATCTACTTAATGACTACATTATGCCTTCTCCTAATAAGGTGCTGGCTTCCGCTTACATATTGATAAAAAAAGGTTCATTGCAAAGACATCTGGTTGTAAGCCTATACCGGGTATTATCCGGATTTATCATTACATTTGCCATTGCATTTCCTTTAGCCATTATTGTCGGATTGAATAAAACCTTTTTAAAGTATTTAATGCCTCTATTACAATTTATAAGACATATTCCTCCCATAGCACTTATACCCATGCTCATCCTCTGGTTTGGGATTGGTGAAATGTCGAAACTCTCAGTGATTATTCTTGCTACTTTTTTTCCTATTTTTTTGAATACGCTTAATGGCATCGTACATTGCGATAAAAATCTGGTTGAAGTAGGAATTGTATATGGATTCTCAAAAAAAAATATTTTTCTCAGAATCATTCTTCCCCAAGCTATGCCTTCCGTAATCGTGGGCATGCAGCTGGGTCTTGGTTATAGCTGGAGATCTTTGATGGGTGCTGAATTGATTGCTGCCTCATCAGGCATTGGTTATATGATCATTGAAGCAGAACAACTGTCCCGACCTGATATTATACTGGTAGGTATTTTAGCCATCGGCTTTATTGGATGTATTGCCGATTACACCTTCACCAAAATAACACGATACTTAAAATTTTTTAATGAGGGAAATCTTTATGGCCGGAGTCATTATTAAAGACTTATCAAAAGTATACAAAATAAAAGAAAGTTCTGTAAGCGCCTTGTCTCATGTGTCTTTATCTATTGAAAACGGAAGCTTTGTGACCATCGTTGGCAAGAGCGGATGCGGCAAAACAACACTATTGAGAATATTATGCGGTTTGGAAGAAAAGACATCGGGAGACATTGTTTTTTACCAATCTTCTGAAAAGGACAGAAAAAATGTAAATATTGGTATCGTGTTTCAAGAACCAAGATTAATGCCCTGGTTAACAGTAGAACAGAATATGTCCTTTTCACTGCTTGAGACCGAGAATAGATCTCAAGCGATGGAGCGGACGCAAGAACATCTTGAAATCCTTGGATTGAAAGATTTTAAAGATGCTTATCCTTCGCAAATATCCGGCGGGATGGCACAACGGGTAGCACTTGGGCGAACATTGTCTTATGATCCCGATTTAATACTTATGGATGAGCCTTTAGGCGCTTTAGACGCATTTAATAGAAGGAAACTCCAAGATGAGCTGGTTGAGATCTTTTTTAAAAAAAAGAAGACCATTCTTTTTGTAACTCATGATGTCAATGAAGCCATATATCTGGGGCAAAAGATAATTGTAATGGATTTAGGTAAAGTCACCGAGGAAGTATCTGTTGATTTTTCTTATCCAAGGCCTGCAAAATCAAAAGCTTATTTTGATTTGAAGGAAACAATTCTTCAAACCATTTTAAAAAATAATAAATAAGGAGATTTATGAACATGAAAAAAATTACTGCTATATTAGTTATTACCATGATAATCACATTATTCTTTTCCGGATGTAATGCAAATACCACCGGCAACCCGGAAAACCAAGTAAATAAAATTAATATTTCTTATGTCAAACTCCCCTTAAATATACCATCCATAATAGAAAAAAACGAAGCGCTTTTTGAGGAAGAATTCAACAAGGATGATATAGAAGTATTATTCCCCGAAATTACTCAGGGATCTAAAATGACAGAAGCTTTAGCTGCAGGATCTTTGGATTTTTGTAACGCATTGGGCGGAACATCTGCTCTTTTAGCAGCAGCTAATGGTGTGGATTTGAAGATAATCGGCATATACAGCAGAGCTCCTAAGGCTTTTACCTTAATGACAAATGATTCTTCCGTTATTACTGTAGATGATTTAAAAGGAAAAAAAATCGTAGGTCCAAAGGGCACAATATTACATCAATTGCTTTTAGCTTCTTTAGAAAAATCAAATATCTCTATCAACGATATTGAATTTATTAATATGGGTATACCTGAAGGAATATCTGCCATGATGAGTGGAAATGCCGATGCTGCACTTGTAGCAGGACCTGCCGTATTTCAAGCTTTGGAAAATAATGCCCATATTATTACTACCGGTGAAGGCTTGTTGGATGCAACTATTGTAATTGCTGTAAGAGGTGATTTTCTAAGAAATCATCCTGATTTGGTGGAAAGATATATGAGAGTTCATCAGAACAGTCTTGAATATATGGAGAGTAATCCTGAAAAAACCAGTTCAATGGCAGCCGAAGAGACAGGAATCTCTGTAGATGAAGTAATAATAATGCAGGAATGGTACGATTTTAACCCTGCGATAACGGGCAAAGACATTAAAGAACTTGAAAAAACTCAAGATTTCTTGCAAAATAATGATATGCTTTCCAAAACCATTGATATTAATACGATTATTCAGGATATGTCACTTTAAACTAAGTTAAATGCTCAGAGGAGGATTAGAAATGGATAAAAGAATTGGTGTTGTCGGTATCATTGTCAAAGATATAAAAAAAGCTACTGAAGTAAATGCCGTTCTGCATACTTACTCATACCTTATCATTGGAAGAATGGGACTGCCATACAAAGAAAAAGATATCTCTGTTATTTCTCTTCTCATCGACGGAACATCTGATGAAGTCAGCTCTCTTACAGGAAAGTTGGGAAAGATTTCAGGTGTTCAAGTTAAATCTGCATTGACGAAAGTATGATTATAACATGAATAAGAAAATAATTGATAAAATTATCTGTCTTTCAAAATCATCAAGGGAAGAGTTATCGGAATTGATTAAGGATAGTAACTATTCTTACCTTTTTACAAAGGCTGTTCAGGTTACAGAAAAGGTGTTGGGCAAAAAAATTCATGTTCGGGGAATTATAGAATTCTCAAATCATTGCAGATGTTCATGCCAATACTGCGGAATTGGATCTTTTAATAATAATTTGCAAAGATATCGCTTAGAGACGGATGAAATAACAAAAATTGCTAAAAAGGCAGTTTCGGTCGGTTACAAGTCCATTGTACTTCAATCCGGTGAAGATTTTAATTATGACGCAGATAAGGTTTCAAAAATTATACGAGAAATAAAAAAATTAGGAGACGTCGCCATAACATTAAGCATCGGTGAACGAACATTTGAAGAATACCACCAGTGGAAAAAGGATGGAGCAGATCGCTATCTCCTTAAACATGAAACATCTGATGAAAAATTATACGACAAATATCACCCTCTTTCTTCCTTAGAAAAAAGAATCAATTGCTTAAAACAGCTTAAATCTTTAGGATATCAAACCGGAAGCGGTTTTATGGTAGGCTTACCCGGTCAATCTTTGGAGTCCTTGGCGGATGATATTCTTCTTCTCAAGAAATTGGATGTAGATATGGCAGGAATCGGTGTCTTTATTCCGCATCCGGCTACTCCTTTATCAGGGTATTCTTCGGGAGATAATTTAACCGCTTTGAAATGTGTTGCTCTAACAAGGATATTGCTTAAAAGGCCTCATTTGCCAGTCACAACTTCCATCACCGTCAATGATTCAAAAAGAGCTATTAATCCTTTTTGTTCCGGTGCTAATGTTGTCATGAAAAAATTAGAGCCTTATCAATATCAAAAACTTTATGAAATATATCCCAATGCTTTAATTAATGATATCTCTATATCCGACAACAGAAAGTTACTGGAATCATCCATTCAGTCTTATGGTTACAAAGTGTCGGAAGGCAAAGGAGATGCTATCTTAATATAAGTTAAAGGGAAAGTGTGAGTATGAGTATGAAATCGCCGCGCTCTGCTCGCGATGACATAAAAGTGTAAGTTAATGCGGAAGTCCGCACAAGTAGATAGGAGGGTTATTATGCAGCATACGCCAAATGCAAACAGATTGCATATTGCAATTTTTGGAAGAAGGAATGTTGGAAAATCCAGCTTGATCAATGCCTTAACAGGACAAAATATTGCTTTAGTTTCTAATGTTGCCGGTACTACCACAGATCCGGTATACAAAGCTATGGAGCTTCTTCCCATAGGTCCCGTAGTTATTATTGATACTGCAGGTATTGATGATAAAGGCTCAATTGGAGAACTTCGAGTAAAAAAGACAAAAGAAGTAATATCTAAAACAGATGTTGCCATTATAGTATTTTCCTCGGAAGAAAGCTTTGATCCTATAGAAAAAGAATGGTTTACGAGGCTGAAAGAGGCTGAAATTCCGGTTATAGGTGTTGTTAATAAAATTGATCTTAAAAACCCTGAAATAGATACCTACAAATCAAAATTTGATATCCCCTTTGTAAAAACATGTACAAATGATCCGTCCTCACTTGAAAACCTAAAAAAACTTCTGTTTAAAAGTATTCCTTTTTATGAAAAAGAAACTATTCTCGGAGATTTGATCCAATCCGGTGATGTTGTTGTGTTGGTAGCCCCTCAAAATATCCAAGCACCAAAAGGCAGATTGATTTTACCGCAGGTTCAAACAATTCGTGACATATTAGACCACAAAGGCCTTGCTTTAACTGTAACAGATGATAAGCTTGAAGAAACATTGTCTAAAATCAAAAATCCTCCTGATTTGGTGGTCACTGATTCTCAGGTGTTTGAAAAAGTAAATCAAATACTACCGGATGATGTCTCTTTAACTTCTTTTTCTATCTTAATGTCTCGATATAAAGGGGAGCTGGATATATTTATTGCCGGAGCTTACGCCATCGATGGGCTGAAGGATAATGACAAAGTATTGATTGCCGAAGCCTGCACCCATCATCCTTTACAGGGAGATATCGGAAGAGAAAAGCTTCCCAATTGGTTGAAAACCTACACAGGGAAAAGAATTAAAACAGTTACTAAAGCAGGTGTTGATTTTGATGATGATCTTTCTCAATATAAACTTATTATTCACTGTGGTGCTTGTATGTTTAACCGAAAACAAATGATGTCCAGAATCCTCCAAGCTAAAAATCAAAACACTCCTATTACGAATTATGGAATCGCCATTGCCCATATGAATGGCATTCTACCAAAAGTTACAAAGATGTACCCCGAAATTCAGGATTAGGAGTTATTCTGTTGCTTTACATACTTCCGTTATTTTAGAAAGGTTTACTACTGCTTCAGAAGCAATATCCTCATCTGTTAAGGCAATAATAAGGTCTCCGGTTTGTAATACAGTGTCTCCTTTGGGTATGATTTCTTTATCTCCTCTCCGGATACCTACAATTAAACATTTTTTCGGCCAGTTTATTTCTTTTACCATTCGCCCTTCACTCTCAGAGCCAAGGCACACGACATTCTCGATTAAAACTTTTGTATCTGCATTGCTTTTAAAATTGTTTCGGTTATTTCTTTCCAATATTTCTAAGAGAGAATCATATATAGGCTTTGAATGCATTAAGTCGGTAACAATATAAGTTACAACAGAGATAAATGATAAAGGTAGTAAATGTTGCAAGGATCCTGCCATTTCACTAATGAGAATACAACCGGTAATGGGCGCTCTTACTGTAGCGGTAAAATATCCTGCCATGGCAAGAATCATCATATTATTGATATAAGTAGCTTCTAATCCTAAATACTGATGAAGAATCTCTCCATAGATATTGCCGGTGATGGCACCTATAACCAACAAGGGCAAAAAAATACCTCCCGGCACTCCTGACCCGTAGCAAATCATCGTAAAAAGGAACTTTATAAGCAGTAAAACCAATAAGAACTGTATGGAAAAACCAATATGGGACATTTCATCAATTAAAAAATGCCCGCCTCCCAAAACTTCCGGTAAAACGAAAGCAAATATTCCGGCCAAGACAAATGGAATATAAGGCTTATATTTTTTAGGAATAATGGTTTTCTTTTTATAATATTTCTGAGACAACAAAATAGCCTTATTAAAGGCAACAGCAAATACACCCATGATAATGCCAAGAATCAATATATAAAGATAGTATTTTAAAGGCAAAGATTGCAGCCCGCTAAAATCAAATACAGGCTTAATCCCTACAAAGCTTTTTGAAATAAAATCGGCTGTTACAGATGCTGTCAGCGCAGAAACAAGCACTATCGGCGAAAAGTTTTTATGCAGCTCTTCCAAAGAAAACATGACACCTGCCAATGGTGCATTAAATGCAGCAGCAAGACCGGCACTTGCTCCTTCTGTAACAAGAAATTTTTCTTCCAGTTTTTTTCTTTTAAAAGTATCAGAAAAACCTTTTCCTATTGCACCTCCAATTTGAATAGAAGGGCCTTCTCTTCCCAGCGAAAGACCGGCTCCGACTGCCAGTATTCCTCCGAAAAATTTATTTATCAAGGTGCCTTTCCACTCCATATCTAACTTTCGATATAAGAAACCTTTTACCTGAGGAATTCCGCTGCCGCGAATCAGCGGTGCTTTTTTCACCATGGTTTTAACTATCCATCCAATTATAATTAGACCGCCTAAAAAGAAAAAGATACTCAACACATTTCCTCTGGCCATTTCCGCCAATTGTCCCCGTAGACGAAAAGCCGAATCTAACAGCAAGCGGTATGATACAATCACCAACCCTGTCAGTATTCCGATAACTAATCCTTCAAAAACAAGTTTAAGTTTAAAATTCTGCCAATGATTTAATGTATGTTTTGTGCTGTTTTGCTCTTCTTTCATGTCATCACCTTCTATAATATTTCAATATTCATTTATTCTACCGATTCTCCAATATTTACTATTTTTTTTATATGTCCTTTCTTAACGTAAAAACGGTGTTTGCTGCTTTGAAAAACAACATCTTCTCCAATATCTTCTATTCTTTCAATAGCCTCTGCCATTTCCAACAACATTTTGTTTTTAATTCCTAACCCCGGAGCAGTAATTTTTCTATCCTTGATACCCTTAATAAAATTTTCTATCATCACGCTTTCATAATCGGATGGAGTTCTATTTTTTTTAAGCTTATTGCATTTTTTACAACATAATACCAAATTATAAAGATCATCCGGACCTTTTTTGCTTTTAGGCAAATAATGATCCAGACTGATTTTTCTAAACAATAATTCTCTCTGGCAAAAACGACATTTCCTATCATCTCTCTCATAAATGTACTTCTTCATTGTTTTTTTATAATCCATGTAAAAGGCTCCTTTTCAGATAGCATTTTAATCATAAGAAAAACAAAGACTAAGATCAATCCGTATTTGAGCTTAGTCTTATGACTACATTTCTTAATAAGAGAATAATCATTTAGCTTTTCATTTTTTTTGCTTATATGAACTCTTCAGTTCAACAATTCGGTTAAAAATATATTCATTATCTCTCGTCAGTTTTGGATCCGCAAAGAAATATCCGTGCCTAAAAAATTGAAAACGGTCTTCAGATTTTACTTCCTTTATATTTGGCTCTGCAAATCCTTCATACACTGTAAGTGACTCCGGATTTAAAATATTTTCTTCTTTTTCGTCTTCTATCATTAAATGGCTGTAAGCGTTTACTGTAACTTTTTGTGCATGAGCAACAGCCACCCAGTGAAGGGTGCCTTTAACTTTTCGTGCATTAAATCCGCTTCCGCTTCGTGTTTCCGGATCATAAGTGCATCTCAATTCAATTACATCGCCTCTTGAATCTTTGATAACTTCCTGACATCTGATAAAATAAGCGCCTTTTAATCGCACCTCGTTTCCAGGGAAAAGCCTGAAGAACTTTTTAGGAGGGTTCTCCATAAAATCTCCTCTTTCAACATATATCTCTTTTGAAAACGGAACTTTTCTTTTCCCTAAGCTTTCATTTTCTTTATTATTCTCAATCTCAAACCACTCTACCTGTCCTTCCGGATAATTGGTAATAACAACTTTCAAAGGATCGAGAACAACCATTCTTGTTTCTACTTTGGGTTTCAAATCTTCCCGTATACAATGCTCCAATAGTGCAATATCCACAATACTATTGCTTTTTGCCACACCTATTCTGTCGCAAAAATCGCGTATGGATTCCGGTGTATACCCTCTTCTCCTAAGTCCTGCAATGGTAGGCATCCTTGGGTCATCCCAAGATTTAACAACACCATCGTCTACAAGTGCTTTAAGATATCGCTTACTCATTACTGTATTAGTCAAGTTAAGTCTGGCAAATTCAATTTGTTTTGGGGGTGCCTTAAACTCTAATTCTCTTAATACCCAATCATAAAGAGGTCGATGATCTTCAAATTCTAAGGTGCAAATTGAATGAGTAATATTCTCAAAAGCATCTTCCAAAGGATGGGCATAATCGTACATTGGATATATACACCATGTATTTCCGGTATTGTGATGACTGCTATGGGATATTCTGTAAATGACCGGGTCCCGCATATTCAAATTTGGTGAAGCCATATCAATTTTTGCCCGTAATACCTTCTCTCCATCCCGAAATTCTCCATTTTTCATTCTTGCAAATAATTCAAGATTCTCTTCCCTGCTTCGGGTTCTGTATGGGCTGTCCTTACCGGGCTCATTAAGTGTTCCTCTATAGTCCTTTATTTCTTCTGCGGATAAATCACAAACATATGCTTTCTCTTTTTGAATGAGTTTTATTGCACTCTCATACATCTTTTGAAAATAATCTGAAGCATAATATAATCCGTCCCACTGAAAACCAAGCCAATTTACGTCTTCTTTAATGGACTCCACATACTCGACATCTTCCTTAACCGGATTTGTATCATCAAACCTCAGGTTGCATTTTCCTGTATTTTTTTCAGCTAAACCAAAATTTAGGCAGATAGATTTTGCATGTCCGATATGTAAATAACCATTTGGTTCAGGCGGAAAACGTGTATGCACTCTATTACCATAAACACCTTGTTTCAAATCTTCGTCAATTATATTCTGAATGAAATTTGAAGATTTTTCTTCAATTTCAGCTTGCTCAATATTTTTCTCTTTATTTAGCGTCATTTTATCCAACCTTTCATTATGTTTATAACTTAAACTCAAATATTGCGGAATCATTTTATGAGATCGCCGCGCTTCGCTCGCGATGATACAATGGAGGTTGCAGTACAAACCTGCCATATCTTATCTATTATATGTTATCTATTATCTTTCCCTCTAACCTCTAACCTCTAACCTCTAAC